>NZ_FORX01000008.1 GCF_900114115.1 Desulfomicrobium apsheronum
CTGAGAATGGACAACGGGCCGGAACTGATTTCCGTGTTGCTGGCTGACTGGGCCGAGAAGAATGGTGTGGAATTGGAGTTCATCCAGCCAGGTAAGCCAACACAGAATTCGTACATTGAACGCTTTAACAGGACCTACAGGGAAGAGGTGCTGGACTTCTATCTGTTCAAATCCCTGACGGAAGTGAAAGAAATTACGGAGAATTGGCTGAGGCAGTACAACGAGGAACGGCCCCATGAATCTCTTGGCAATTTGACCCCGGCAGAGTTCCTCATGAAAAATTCACCCAAGGAAGTCTCTACTTTTGGATGGCACTAACTTGGGGAGGGTTACACAGCCTGGACAGATATCTTGTGGAAGAAGCATTCCGGCAATCGAAGGACGACGACCTGGTCAGCATGTTCCCGATCCGCCACTGGACGGACTCGAAAATCAGATGCCATTTCCTGAGCTGCATCATCGCCCTGGCATATTTGCGACTCGTGGAGTTAAAATTGGAAGATGCCGGAATCCACATGACCGCACAGCGGGCCATGGAACTGATGCGCAATCTGCATTCGTGTCTGTGCTGGAATGGGGAAAAGGAAAAGGCCTTGCGTCTGATCGAAGAACCGTCGCCGGAACAGGCCAAAATCCTGACCGCATTCGGATACGAAGTGACGCGTAGGGTCTTACAAAAAATCAAAAGCTAGTATGCTGTATTATTTTGAGTAATCGGCTTTTTGACCAGAAATCTTCGAAACTCCTGTCTGAATTCTAAAAAAATTCATCATACAAAAACAAGCTCATTAATTTAATAAAATTTTGGTTCTTCGACGTTTAATATGCGCATATTCCTGCCATTTTATGAGGATCTTACATTTGCCCAAATAATCATTCTTTTGGGAAAAATTCAGCAGCTTATATGGGCGAAAATGATGAAAAGATTGGATCTTGCAGAAAAAGAGAAGGTAATATTTTAAAAATTATGAAGAAAATAGCGCATGATTAAAGTGTTTGTTTTCAAAGCTTCTGATAAAGCCTCCAGAAAGAATAACCGAAGGCTTAATATTCAAAATTTTAACTCACCAATATCATGCATAGCGTTGCATTCCAACAGCCCGACCAGAGACGCACGCTTTGGCGCGTTGCGATCCTTACATTTTACGACGATCCACGATCCGGCCTCCGTTGACTCTTTCGATGGTCCTCGGTTCCACCAATCGAACCTCAAATGCAACGCCCAGTTCTGTTTGCAGACGGATGCGCACGTTTTCGAGGATGCGCTGTGATTTTTTGATGGAGTCAGTGCAAAAGGATTCCGGGGCTTCGAGCATGATGGTGGCCAGGTCCATATGTCCGACCCGGTCCAGTACGATCTGATAGTGAGGATCGGTCAGGCCCGTGTCGGCGATGACCGCCTCGATCTGGGCCGGGAAGACGTTTACGCCGTGAATGATGAGCATATCGTCGCTGCGGCCCGGAATGCGGGTCATGCGTTTTAACGTCCGGCCGCAGGGGCAGGGCGCGTCGATGAGCGTGGTCAGGTCCCCGGTTCGGAAACGAATCAGGGGAAAGGCTTCCTTGGTCAAAGTGGTCAGGACCAGCTCGCCCTTTGCGCCTGCGGGAAGGACCTCGCCGGTGTCCGGGTCCACGATCTCGGCCAGGAAATGATCCTCGTTGATGTGCAAACCGGCCCGCTCAAGACACTCCCCCGCCACGCCCGTTATTTCGCTCAAGCCGTAATTGTCCGTAGCCTGAATACCCAACCGGCTCTCGATTTCCCGGCGGGTCTCTTCGGTCCAAGGCTCAGAACCGAAAAGGCCGAAGCGCAGACTGAGCGCGGTCTTGTTGACGCCCATCTCATCCAGAGTATCGGCAAGGTGCAGGGCATAACTGGGAGTGCAGACCAGGGCCGTGGTCCGGTAATCCTGCATGATGGAAATCTGGCGTCTGGCGTCCCCTCCGGAGCTGGGGATAACCGATGCGCCGATCAGCTCCGCCCCGGAATGGACGCCGAAAGCGCCGGTGAAAAGACCGTAATTGAAGGCGATCTGCACGGCGTCATCCTTGGTCACCCCGCCCGCCGTGAGGATCCGTGCCGCCAGCTCGGACCAGCGACGCACATCCCCGGAGGTGTATCCCACCACCGTGGGTTTGCCGGTGGTGCCCGTAGAAGCCTGCATACGAACGACATCGCGCAGGGGCACGGCAAAAAGGCCGTACGGATAGTTTTGCAGCAGATCTTCCTTGGTGGTGAAGGGCAGCCGCTTCACATCCTCAAGGGACTGCACGTCGTAAGGGTCGATACCAAGCTCCGCGAAGCGCTTGCGATACAGCGGCACGTTGCGCGCCACGCGGTTCAAGGTGGCCTGCAACCGCTCAAGCTGCAAAAGCTCCAGCTCGCCACGCTCCATGCATTCATACTCGCTTTGCCAGTACATCTCCCCCCCCTATAGCTCTAAAAATTCAAGGTCATGCGCGGGAAATTCAAAAAGGATCGTGTGCAAGGCGCAATTTTAAAACCAGACCAAGGCGGATCACAACACACGCGATGCAACGTTTTGACCGCGGTAGCGCGGCAATCGGGCCTTTTCAAGCATCCAGCTCGCGGCCCAGATAAGCGCGCTGCACGTCGCGATTGGCAAGCAGCTCATCGGCCGTGCCCTGCAGGATGACCCGTCCGTTTTCCAGCACATACCCCCTGTCGGCGATCTTGAGTGCGCTGCGGGCATTCTGCTCCACAAGGAGCACGGTCAGGCCAAGACGATCGCGCAGTTCCACTATGTGACGAAAAATATCCTTGACCACAAGCGGGGCCAGCCCCATGCCCGGCTCGTCCAGAAGCAGCAGCCTTGGACGGGCCATGAGCGCCCTGCCGATGGCCAGCATCTGTTGCTCGCCGCCGGACAGGGTCCCGGCGGCCTGGGCGCGGCGCTCGCGCAGGACGGGGAACATGGAGTACATGGTCTGAAGATCCTCGGCAATGCCGGCGCGTTGTCGGAATCGCGGGCGGGTATAGGCTCCCAGGCGCAGATTATCCTCGACGGAGAGCGGGCTGAACACGAGCCGCCCCTCGGGCACATGCGAAATTCCGGCACGCACGATCTGTTCCGGACTGCGTCGCACCAGATCCTCTTCGCCAAAAATGACGCTGCCCAGCCCGGGCCTGATCAGTCCAGAGATGGTGCAGAGCATGGTGGTCTTGCCCGCGCCGTTACCGCCGATGAGGGCCACGATCTCGCCCTGGCGCACGTGCAGAGTGGCTCGGCGCACGGCATGGATGCGGCCGTAAAAGACGTCCATGTTCTTGAGTGAAAGAAGCGTTGGCTGCATGATCAGTCCTCGTCTCCGCCCAGATACGCGGCGATGACCTTGGGGTCCTTCTGAACCTGGGCCGGGGTGCCGCGACTGATGGTCTGTCCGAAACACAGCACCAGGATGGAGTCGCTGATGCGCATCACAAGCTCCATGTCATGCTCGACCAGGATGACGGACAGATTGTAGGTGTCTCGAATGCGCATGATCAGGTCGGCCAGGACCTGGGTTTCGGCTATGTTGAGCCCGGCCGCCGGTTCATCGAGCAGCAGGAGCTTTGGGCGCGCCGCCAGCGCGCGAGCCAGTTCGAGCAGTCGCTGCTTGCCGAAGGCCAGATCCTTGGCCGTGGCCGAAGCCAGGTCGGACATGCCCACGAAATCAAGCGCTTCCAGGGCTTCGCGGCGGACCTCATCTTCCAGACGTCTCGATTTCGGCGTGCGCAGCAGGCTGTGCCAGGCAGGCAGGGACAGTCGCCCGTGGCAGCCCATGGCCACATTCTCAAGCACCGTCATGTTGGAAAAAATCTCCAGATTCTGAAAGGTGCGCACCATTCCGCTCCAGGCCCTTTCGTGCGCCGGAAGGGCCGTGATACCATGCCCCTCGAAGGTCAGGGTGCCATGGCTTGGGGTGACCATGCCGGAGATGGCATTGAGGAGCGTTGTCTTGCCCGCTCCGTTGGGACCGATGATGGCCGTGATCTCGTCGCGCATGGCCTCAAAATGAATATCCGCCAGGGCCTGAACCCCTCCAAAGCGCACGCAGATGCCGCTGCACCCAAGAATCGCGCTATCCATGGGTAACCCCCGAAAGACGCGCCTTGCCCCAGGACCACAGCCTGTTCCATCCCCCCGCCATGCCGTCGGGCAGGAACATCATGCACAGGATCAGGATGGCTCCGAAAAGCAAAACCTCGATATTCTCGAAGGCGCGCAGGAATTCGGGCAGAACGGTGACGAAAAAAGCGCCCACGATGGCTCCCGGCACGCTGATCATGCCACCCAGCACAACCATGACGATCAGCTCCACGGAAAACATGAAACCAAAGGACGAAGGGGCGATAAAAGTCAGGTAGTGCGCATAGAGCACTCCGGCGATACTCGAAAAGGCGGCGGAAAGGACAAAGACGAGGAGTTTGTATCGCGCGATATCCACACCCATGGCCTCGGCCGCCCTCTCCGATGTGTGCAGGGCGCGCAGGGCCCGGCCGACGCGGCTGTGCAGCAGGTTGAAGGCCAGCCAGACAATGAGGCACAGCATCACCGCCACGGCGCGGTAAAGGGCCACATCCTTGCGCAGCTCAAAACCGAAAAAGGACAGGCGCGGAATGCCCACAAAACCGGACGGACCACCGGTTATGTCCACGGTCTCGGTGAAGAGGATGGAAAGAATGATGCCGAATCCCAAAGTGGCCATGGCCAGATAGTGCCCCTTGAGCTTCAGGGACGGCAGCCCCACCAGAATGCTGACCACCACGGTCAGGGCCACGCCCGAGAGCATGGACAGACCGACCGACAGGTCCACGGTAGTGCTCAGATAGGAGCTTGTGTACGCGCCCAGGCCATAGAAACCGGCATGTCCCAGGGAAATCTGTCCGGCATGCCCGACCAGCAGGCACAGACCCACGGCGTTCATGGCATGCAGGCATCCCAGGATGAGGATGGTCAGATAATAGTTGTTCGGCAGCAGCGCCGGCGCCAGCATCAGCAGTCCGAAGAAAACCGCCAGCCAGATCATGTCCTTTCGATACGCCACTTCACACCCTTTTGGAGTCTTTGAGGCCGAACAGGCCGGAAGGTTTGACGAAAAGAAGAATCAGCAAAATGACGAAGGCCAGCGCGTCCTTGTAGGCCGAGGACACAAACCCTGCCCCAAACGATTCCAGCACACCGAGAATGACGCCCCCGGCCGCTGCCCCGAAAGGATTGCCAAGCCCCCCCAGAATGCAGGCCGCGAACCCCTTGAGGCCGAGCATGATGCCGACGTCATAGGAAGTCATGGTGATGGGAGCCAGAATCACGCCGCCTACGGCACCGACCAGGGCGGAGATCATGAACGACAGAAGCACCATGCGCTGCACGCCGATGCCGACCAGAGAGGCTGCCTTGGAATCAAAGGAACAGGCCAACATGGCCTTGCCGTGGATGGTCCCGGAGAAAAACATCTTCAGGGCGCCGAGCAGAAAAAGGCTTATGACCAGGACCCAGATGGCCTGCGGCATGATGGCGGCCCCAAGGAACATGATCGGCTGATTTCCGGAAAAAGGTTCGAGAACGTGAGTGTCCTTGCCCCAAAGCAGCATGGCCAAGCCACGAATGAAAATCGAAACGCCGATGGTGATGATGATCAGGTTGATGGCTGGACAGTCCCGCACCGGCCGGATGGCCAGGCGCTCCACCAGGGCACCGGCCATGGTCGCCCCGAGAACGGCCAGCACCACTGCCGCAGGCTCACCGAAACCAAGGGAGTGCATGAAGTAGACACTCATCATCCCGCCGAGCATGACAAATTCACCCTGGGCGAAATTGATCACGCCGGTGGTGTTGAAGATGATGGTGAAACCCAAGGCAGTGAGCCCGTAGGTACTGCCCAGCGTGAGCCCCGTGATCAGATATTGCAGCAGGCTGGATGGATCCATTTTCTCACATGAAAAAAGCCGGCGGACTTGAATCTCCACCGGCTTTTGGTCATTTAATGATTTAGTTCAGAGCCTTCCAGGCGCCATTTTCGATGGTCACCATAATGAACGCAGACTCGTCTAGGCCGTTATGATTCTCGGGTGAATAGGTATACACTCCCGAGGTGCCCGCGAAGCCTGAAATTTTCTCCAGGTTGTCGCGGATATCGGTTGATTTGGCGGAATCTCCCTTGGCGATGGCTTCCATGACCAGCGCGAAGGCGTCATGGGCATAGCCGCCAAAAGAGGAAATCTGGGTGCCGTAGGCTTTGGCGTATCCCTCCACATAGGCTTCAAGCACAGCTTTTTGTGGGTGATCGGCCGGGACCTGCTCCACCGCCACCAGGCGACCAGCGGGCAGTACAAGCCCTTCGGCGGCTTCCCCGGCAAGCTCGATGAACTTGTTCGAGGCCACACCGTGGCTCATGTACAGAGGCACGGTCAGGCCCAGCTGGACACGGTTACGGGCGACCACGGCCGGGCCGGGATTGGTGCCCCAGCAAATGATGGCGTCGGCGGCCGCACCCTTGATCTTGGTCAACTGCGCGGTCATGTCGGTGTCTTTGGGTCCATAGACCTCATCGGCGGCAAGCTCGAATCCTTGCGCTGGGATGAGTTCCTTCAGAACGCTGCGCCCGGCCTGGCCATAGCCGTCGGATACGGTCAGGATGGCGAGCCTAGAGTACCCTTTGGCCTTGGCATCCTGGAGAATTCTGGTCACGGCGTGGCGATCCAGCTGCGGCGTATTGAACACCCACGGATCAACCGGGCGCACGATTTTCTCGGCGGCGGCGCAGGAAACCAGCGGCACCTCGGCGGAAGAAAAAAACTTGGAGATAGCCAAGGTGTTGCCGGAAATGCTGGGACCGATGACCACGGCCACCTGATCCTGATCGAGCAGCTTCTTGGCAGCCATGACGCACTTGTTCACATCCGATTCATCGTCGTAAACGATGACTTCGACCATCTGTCCGTTCACCCCGCCGGCGGCGTTAAGTTGATCCTGAAGCATGACCAGCGTGTTTTTTTCGGGTTCGCCCAGGAAGGACGCCGGACCGGTCACGGAAAGGATGGCGCCGATCTTAATCGCATCGGCCGCAAAGGCCGGAACGCAAGTCAACAGATAGGCGACAAGCGCAATGACACATTTTGCCGCGTTCATGGAAACCTCCGAAAATTTTGATGAAAAAACAAAGAAAAAAGGATGCTGAACGATAATCGATAACCCGATCACGCACCAGTGTCAATTCATGGGCTTTTCATAGGTCCCATAGGTCCTATGGGTCCTATAGGACCTATTCTTCCCCCCCAAAAAAACAAAAGGCCCGTCATGCAGCATCATGACGGGCTTTCGTAACTCAATTGAAGGCGTAGAGTGACTAGATTTTGTTCGAGGCCACGGAGAGCCTGGAAATCTTTCTGGCTGCGGTACGCCAGTGCACGATCTTCTTGCTCGCGGCCTTGTCCAGAATGGAGGTGACGTTCTTCAGGGCGTTTGCGACGGCTTCGTTGTCGTTGGACTCGATGGCTGCATGCAAAGCCTTTGTGGCGTTCTTCACCCGAGTTTTCATCATTCTGTTGCGCTCGCGAGCCTTCAGGCTCTGGCGGTGTCTCTTCAGGGCAGACTTGTGATTGGCCAAAATATAACTCCTTCTCAAATTAAACGCGTGTTTCTATCAGCATCAAGATGCCTCTGCAATCCGGCGTCATTAGCCGAAGCTTTCGAGGTATGTCAAGCCTTGGACGCCCTAGACCTGGAATTTTCCAAAATCAGCGACACGCCCCAGGGTATTGACCAGGCGATAAAGCAGATTCAGGCGATTGGCGCGCAACGCAGTATCTTCGCACATGACCATGACCCCGTCGAAGAATTCATCAACGGCCGGACGCAGGACCCGCAGGCGGGACAGCATTCCCGGATAGTCCTCCGTAGCCGCCAGTTCAGCCCAGACAGGCTCGATCGCCTGCAGCGTGGACCAGAATGATTTCTCCGCATCGATCTCAAGAAGATCCTCACGCACTGTCCCGGAAAGATCCTGATCGGCCTGCTTGCGGATGATGTTCGCCGCACGCTTGAAGGTCAGGACCGAAGCCTCGAAATCATCTTCGCGGCTGAATTCCGCCAGGGCGCGAACACGCAGCCAGGTATCGTGGATATCCGCGAAACCTGGAGCCATGGCCGCTTCCAGTACCAGGGTCGGGATGCCCTTGGCATTCCAATAGGCGCGCAGGCGCTGTCCGAAGAAGTCCATGAGCTTTTCAAGGGCCTCGTCCTCGCCGAACTTCCAGGTCACGTCAGAGTAGCCTTTCTGTGCCTCGCGCAGCAGGACCCCGATGTCGACCCGAAGACCCATTTCCAGAATGATGCGGCACACTCCAAGGGCACTGCGACGCAGCGCATAGGGATCGGCAGCGCCCGTGGGCACCATGCCAAGCCCGAAACAGCCCGCCAGATTGTCGAGCTTGTCGGTCAGGGACAGAATTGCTCCTGCCATGCTTGAAGGTAGCGGCGAATCCTGACCGGCGGGCAGGTACTGCTCGTAGAGCGCCTCGGCCACGATCTCGCTTTCTCCTTTGCGCCGGGCGTAGATGCCGCCCATCTTGCCCTGCAGATCGTCGAATTCATAAACCATCTCCGAGACCAGATCGGCCTTGGAGAGGCGTCCGGCCCGGGCCATCGATTCGCCAAGTTCCGGCGCGACGACGGAGGCGATGAATGCTGCAAGCTTTTCGAGCCGGCGCGTCTTCATGCCCATGGTCCCCAAGGGGCCGATAAAGATGACCTTGTCGAGCTTGTCCAGCCAATGGTCGAAGGTCGCGGCGCAGTCGGACTCCCAGAAGAAACGTGCGTCTTCCAGGCGGGCGCGAAGCACCCTCTCCCACCCCTTGCGCACCAGTGCCGGTTCACGCGACTCGATATTGGCGGCGGTCAGAAAATACGGCAGCAGATTCCCATCTGCGCCGCGCAGGCCAAAACTCTTCTGGTGAGTTTCCATGCTGGTCAGCAGGACCTCGGCCGGGAGCTCCAGAAATTTCTCGTGAAATCCGCCGAGCATTGCGCGGGGGGTC
Source organism: Desulfomicrobium apsheronum (assembly GCF_900114115.1). NCBI lineage: Bacteria > Pseudomonadati > Thermodesulfobacteriota > Desulfovibrionia > Desulfovibrionales > Desulfomicrobiaceae > Desulfomicrobium > Desulfomicrobium apsheronum. Next base: position 9,041 of record NZ_FORX01000008.1, read on the forward strand.
TCGACCAGATTGGCGACCTGATCGAGCAGGGAATCAAGCCATTCCACACTGCCGCCCACCTCCGCCGCCAGACGGTCGCCTTCGGCTCTGATGGCCTGCTTGCGGTCGGCGGCGTCGAGAATGACCTTGCCGTCATCATTAAGAATCCGGGCGTATTCATCGGCATGGGGAACGGTAAACGGTCCGGGGCCCATGACCCGATGGCCGCGGGTCTGATCGCATGCGTCAAGGCCGGCAAAGGCAAAGGGCACGATCCGGTCGTCGAGCATGGCCAAAATCCAGCGCACTGGGCGGCCAAAGGTGCACTCCTTGCCCATCCACTGCATTTTCTTGGGAAAAGTCAGATTCGGCAAAATCGCCAGACAGATCTCGGCCAGAATCTCGGAGGCCAGGCGTCCGCCGACGGTCTTTTTGAGGGCCAGATACTCGCCCTTGTCCGTCTTTTCCACATAGATCTGATCAAATTCCACGTTCTGCGACTTGGCAAAACCCAGTCCGGCCTTGGTCGGATTGCCAGCCTCGTCGAAGGCGATGCGCGCAGGAGGACCCGACACGACGATCTCCTCGGTCTTCTGCACATCGGCCAGACCGGAAATGTCCACCACCAAGCGCCGGGGGGTGGAAGCCGTGGCGACGCGCCCGAACTCAAGCCCCGCTTCCGTGAGCAGGGCTGAAAAACGTTCCGCCAGCTCCCGGTCCAGGAGCGGCAGGAAGCGCGCCGGCATTTCCTCCACGCCGATTTCAAGAACAAAATGCCTCATAAAAAACTCCCTATCAAAAAGCCCGAAACGGGACGGTTAGGATACCAGAAGCGGATGCCCCATGGCCTCGCGCTGCTCGACGTAAAGCCTGGCCACATTCGATGCCAGGGCCCGGACCCGAGCGATGTACTTGGCCCGCTCCGTAATCGAAATCGCACCGCGCGCATCGAGCAGATTGAAGGTGTGGGAGCATTTCAGGCAGAAATCATAGGCGGGCCAAGGCAGCCCGGCTTCACACAGCTTCGCGCTCTCGGCCTCGCAGGAATTGAAGAATCCCAGCAGCATCTCCTGATCGGAGTGATCGAAATTGTACTTGGAGTGCTCAACCTCGGCCTGATGATAGACTTGGCCGTAGGTCACGTGATCATTCCAGGCCAGATCGTAGACCGATTCCTTCTCCTGCAAATACATGCACAGCCGCTCCACGCCATAGGTGATCTCGCAGCTGATGGGCTCGAGATTGATGCCGCCGACCTGCTGAAAATAGGTGAACTGGGTGACCTCCATGCCGTTGAGCCACACTTCCCAGCCCAGTCCCCAGGCGCCAAGCGTCGGGCTCTCCCAGTCGTCCTCGACAAAGCGGATATCATGGACGTGCTTGTCGATGCCCAGAACGCCGAGGCTGTCCAGGTAGAGCTCCAGAACATTGGCCGGAGAAGGCTTCAGGATGACCTGAAACTGAAAATAATGCTGCAAGCGGTTCGGGTTCTCGCCGTAGCGCCCGTCCGTGGGCCTGCGGGTGGATTCGGGATAGGCCACCTTCCAGGGTTCGGGACCGAGCACCCGCAAAAAAGTGGACGGGTTGAACGTCCCCGCCCCGACTTCCATGTCGTATGGAAACTGCAGCACACAGCCCTGATCGGCCCAGAAACGCTGCAGGTTGGTAATGACGTCCTGAAAATTCATGCACAGCTCCTTAAAAGGGATCCATTCCGCTCAGCTCCGCACAAAACGGTTGCCTTCGCAGGTCAGGCCAAGATGACATTGAACAAAAGCGTCCACCAGACGGACGCACTCTTCCCGCACCTTGGCCGAAGGCACCCAGTCCGCCCATTCCCTGGGACCGGAACGGGCCAGGCCATGAAGCAGACTCAAGGTTTCGCGGGAAGTGGAAATTTTGGCTCCTCCGCCGGAAGGACACCGCAGACAGTAAAGGCCGCCTTCCTGCACGGCGAACACGGCGCGATGATGGGCATCAAGAGGCCCTCCGCACTGGCGGCACCGCTGCAGATCCGGCTGGTAGCCCTGGGAGAACGCCATCTTGGCGCGGAACATGAGCGGGATGAACCATGATCCCGGCCGCTCCTCGTCCAGGGCCTCGAGAGTCTCCAGCAAAAGCTCGTGGGCCGAGGCGTAGCCGTCCGGACTGAATGGCAGGGATTCAAAAAAACGCACGCAGTTGCTGACCATGCCGAGCTTCTTGAGGTCGCGCTTGAGCTCCCCGAAGCCGTTGATGAGCGTGCCCTCCTGCAGACACAAATACTCCTGCCGGCCCTGGCTGACACGAAAATGGACCAGGCTGAGCTGGTCCAGACAGCCGCAGAAACGCTTGCGGCTACGACGTCCGCCAAAGGCGAAAGCGGTCAGGAGGCCGTGCGTGGGAGAAAAAAAACGGACCCAGCAGTCCGCTTCTCGAAAAGTGCCCACCCGCAGCACCAGGACCTTTTCAGAAAATTCCATGTACCATCCCCGGTCCCACGCCTGCCGCGACTACTCCACAACCAGGGTCTTGACCTCGCCCAGCGCCCCTTCGAAGGGATAGGGCTGGCCATCGAGCTCAAGCTTGACCCCGCCCGCGTTGCCGAACTTGATGCTCAGGGACTCGCTGAAATTGATGGTGGCCGTTTCGCCCTTGCGCAGGAAATAATCCAGAATCTTGTCGTCGGGCCGGGCCTGCAGCCAACTCGCGGAATGAGCCACTATGCGCAGGCTGCGTTCCCTGACGGGCTCGGCAGCGGCGGACTGTCCCGTCATGGCGTCCTGCACCTCTTCGACGACCGGCTCCACTACGGCAGTCTGCGCCGACTCCGGGGCGACCTCTTGCGCGGCAGGGATGGACGCCTCGGCGGTGGCATTCAGCGCTTCGCCCGAGGTGGCGACCGTGTCCGCAGCGGACTCTTCCGCCGGTGTGGCCGCCACTTCCTGCATCTGGGTCATGGGAGCGGGCAGGGAACCGGACGGCAGGACTTCCGCCGGAGGAGCGGGGGGAGGGGTCAGCTCTTCTTCGACCGGGGCGGGAGCCTCGGGCACCTGGGAACGATAGTGATCGAAAATATACCAACCCAAGGCCCCGATGAGCAGGATGCCCACAATCGCGGCAATGCGCACGGTGGTCACGACGCTGCCCGAATCATGCATTTTGACGTGAATATGGGGCGCATGGGATTCCGACTGGTCGTTGTCCTTGGGCACGGGGTATTCACGACCGAAATGAGCGCACAATTCCTGCGCGTCCAGCCCCAGCAGCAAGGCGTAACTCCGCACAAACCCCCTGGCATAGACTGCGTGAGGAAACCTGGCGCTGTTGCCTTCTTCAAGGGCGATAATGACGGAAGGGGCGATCTTGGTCTTCTCTTCGACCGCCTCGACTGTCAGCCCTTTTTGTTCCCGGCCTTCGCGCAGTGCCGTTCCGATCTCAATCAAATCCATATTCAGGAAACTCCATGCATGGTTTGTCGAAACGCAGACCTAAAGCTTCTTCTGGATGATGGCCTTGCCGCGCAAGCCATTCATGTATTCCTTGAAGCGCTCTTCGAGTTTGGGACGCATGATGGCTTCCCGCACCTCTTCATCCATGGCCGCCTGTTCCTGACGCGCTCCGTCCCGACGATTCAGCAGTTTCAGGATGACCCATTTGTCCTCGATCAGAAAAGGCTTGCCCATCTCGCCCGCATCCAGACCCCGCAGGCCTTCGCGCCATGGCTCGGCCAATTCCCGCCAGCGCACATTGCTCATGACGCCGTTGTCGACCTTGGGGCCAATGGAATACTGTGCCACGGCCTCATCCAGGCTGATTTCTCCTGCGCTGAGCGACTTCCAGAGAGAATTGGCACGATCCTCGTCCACGAGCACAAGCATCTGCACGTCCACGATGCGTTCGGTGGTCAGTTCAGCACTGTTCTGAGCCTTGTAAGCGTCGATTTCTTCCTGGGTTACCACGACCTTGCGGCGCACCATGTAGCCGAGCATCTTGTGCTTGATGATGTCTTCGCGACTGCGCTCCTTGAACTGTTCGGGGGTCAGGCCCTGAAGACGCAAGGTGCGTTCGAAATCCTCTTCGCTCAAACGGCGTCTGGCCTTGAACTGGCGGATTTCGTTCTCCACCTCGGAATCGGAGACCTCGATCTTGAGCCGCTGCGCTTCCTGACGCAGAATGATCCCGTCGATCATGTCGTCGAGCACCTGGGGAGCGATCTTTCCGGCCGTTTCGGGATCTGGGGTCTGCCCTATGACAAGACGGATCTGCTGCTGCAATTCCTGGAAGGTGATGATCTCGCCATTGACCACGGCCACGATGCGATCGACCAGCTGCGCGGCCTGTCCGAGGCCCGCGAGGACAAAGAGAAGAGAAAGCACCAAAACAGCGCGAATACCGCATTTTTTCATAAATCAGGTCTCATTTTATTATTTTTGAGGAACATCGCAAGCCCCCATGCCCCGCGCATCATTTTCCGGGCCGGCCAATAAGGTGCCCAAAAAACGTCCGGCAGCTCGCGACAAAGTTGACAATGCGCCCAACGTAGTACCCTTCAGTCCTGACCGAGTCCAGTTCAAACTTGGGAAGCTCCCGGCACGGCCCTTCAGAGCTTGATCCGCTCCCTGAGCACCAGCAGCATGTCTTTGAGCGAGTGCATGGCCAGGGTCGGCGAGGACCCGGCGGCAAGGCGCAGCTCCAGCTTGGCCGGCGGCAGAATCCGGGCACAGGCGGCATTTTCGCCCACCCAGTCCATGAGCTTGGAAAGGTCCACGTTATGCCGGGTTTCGTCCCAGTGGATAAGCGCCCGCTCCTCGAACAGATCGACCCGCACTGCGCCAAGCCTGCGCGCATCGATCTTGATCATGAGTACGGCCACAAAGGTTTTCAGCGCCTCGGGCAGGGAGCCGAAGCGGTCGCGCATGTCGTCCACGATTTCCACGATGGCCCCCTCGTCGTGACAGGAGGACAAAGCCTTGTAGTAATGCAGCCGTTCCTTGCCGTCGGCCACGTATTCCTCGGGAATGAGGGCCTGGAAACCGAGATTGAGCTCGGGTTCGATCTCCGTCTCGACCTTGCCGCCGCGCAGCCTTGTGACCTCCTCTTCGAGCATCTCCAAAAAGAGATCCAGACCCACCTTGCCGATGGTCCCGGACTGGGCTTCGCCGAGGATGTTCCCGGCTCCGCGCAGACGCAGGTCCTCCATGGCCACCTTGAATCCGGCCCCGAGGTAATCCATGTCGAGAATGATCTTGAGCCGTTTGCGCGCTGTCTCCTGCAAACGATCCAGATCGGGAATGATGAAATAGGCGTAGGCCTGCTCGCTGGAGCGCCCCACCCGGCCGCGCAGCTGATAAAGCTGCCCCAGTCCGAAAAGCTGTGCCTGGTCGACGATGAGGGTGTTGGCGCGGGGAAAATCCAGCCCCGACTCGATGATGGCCGTGCACACGAGCACGTCGAGTTCGCCGTGCCAAAACCTGTGCATGGTCTCTTCAAGGTCCTGGGCCTTCATCTGCCCATGGCCCATGCCGACCCGGGCCCCGGGGACCAGCGACGACACGAACTCCACCACCCGCTCCAGGCCCTGTACCCTGTTGTAAACCCAGAAAACCTGGCCGCCCCGGGCCAGTTCGCGCTCCAGAATGGCCTTGAGCTGGGCCGGATCGCGTTCCAGCAGGGACGTCTCCACGGGCTTGCGGTCACGCGGCGGAGTCTCGATGACGCTGAGGCCGCGAATGCCGGACAGGGAGAGTTGCAGGGTACGCGGGATGGGCGTGGCGGTCAGGGTCAGGACGTCGATAGTCGAACGCATCTTCTTGATGCGCTCCTTGTGCTTGACGCCGAAGCGCTGTTCTTCGTCGAGGATCAAAAGGGCCAGGTTGGAGAATTCCACATCCTTGGAGAGCATGCGATGGGTGCCGATCAGGACGTCCACCTGCCCGCGCCGCACGGCTTCCAGGGTGCGTTTCTGCCCGGCCGCAGGCACAAAGCGGCTCAGCAGTCCCACCGTGATGGAAAACGGCTCCATGCGCTGCCGGAAGGTCTGGTAGTGCTGCTCGGCCAAAACGGTGGTCGGGCAGAGCAAGGCCACCTGCTTGCCGTCCAGGACCGCCCTGAAGGCCGCGCGCAGGGCCACCTCGGTCTTGCCGAAGCCCACATCGCCGCAGACCAGCCGATCCATGGGTTCGGGTTTTTCCATGTCCGCCAGGACGTCGGCGATGGCCTTCTCCTGATCGCGGGTCTCCTCGAACCCAAAGCTGGCCTCGAATTCCCAGTAGAGTTCCGAGATGGGATTGTACTGAAATCCTTTGGTAATCTTGCGGAAGGCGTACATCTCGACCAGATCGCGCGCGATCTTGGCGATGGACTGGCGGGTGCGCTCGCGGGCCTTGCTCCAGGCCGCACTGCCCAGACGGTCCAGAGCCGGAGCCGCGCCGTCGGGCCCCTTGTAGCGCTGCACCTGTCCCAGGCGGTCCACCGGCAGATAGAGCCGATCCTCACCGTCATACTGCAACAGCAGGTAGTCGTTGGCCACATCCCCGAACTTGATGCGATGCAAGCCGCCAAACCGGCACAGGCCGTAATCGCGATGGACCAAAAGGTCCCCGGATTCAAGCTCGTCGAAGGCATCGAGGCCCTTGAATGCCTTGCCCGCGCTGCGCTGCGCCTTGGGAGCGCCCGGCTGGAGCACGGACTCGGGCAGAATCTGGATCTCGGCCCAGGGCAGGCGCATGCCGTGCCCCAGGGAACCGACCAGCGCGAAGATCCCCCTGCCCGTGGCCTCGTACTCGGTTTTGAGCACATGGTCGTCCTGGGCCGCCAATTGCAAAAATTTCTTGCGGGACTGCTCGGTATGGAAACAGAAGATGGTCTGGGCGTAGGTCTTGCGCCAGACGGCAAGCTCCTGCATCAGCGCCCGCCATGGCCGGGAGCGGCTTTCCGGAGTCCAGAAAAGATCCTCGAAGGAGTTCACCCCTTCTTCGGGCAGGTCCAGCCCATCCTCGCGCACGCCCATGACCAGGCTCTCGCAGAGGACCTGGCGATTGTTCTCCCAGGTCTTGCGCACATCGCCCGGGGTCTGGATCAGGCCGTGACGTGGCCATTGCCGCTCGTCGTCGCGAAAAAAATTCTGCCAGGCCCAGCTTGTCTCGTCGAGCTTGGTCCGCAGATCCTGGGCCTCGGCCATGACATACACGCTTTCTTCGGGCAGCCAGGCTTCAAGGCCCACGGTCCGGGGATAATACATGCTCGGCGGCAGGTGCGGATGGACCTGCAGCAGCTCCTTTTCAAGCTCCGCCCGCACAGGCTTTGAGATCTCTCCCAGGCGCAGCCATCCGTCGAACATGCTCCGGGCCTCTTCCCTGTAGGTGTCGGCGCCGATGCATCCGGCCACGGGCAGAATGGTCAGGGATTTGAGATCGGCGCGCGAGCGCTGGGACATGGGTTCAAAGAGCCTGATCCGCTCCAGGGTGTCGCCGAAAAACTCCAGCCGCAGCGGATGGTCGTATCCGGGACAGAAGATGTCCATGATGTCGCCGCGCAGGGAGGTCTCGCCCACGGCGGTGACCATGGAAACGCGCGCATATCCCCAGTTGACCAGCGTCTCCAGGAGATCCTCCTGGGAAATTTCCTCGCCCTCCGACAGCTCCAGATGCTCGCGCTGCAGAAGTTCGGGATGCGGCCATTTCTGGATCAGATTTTCAAGCGGCAGCAGCACTCCGCGGCCACGCTTTTTCCGGGCCAGGGCAAAAAGGGCCCGCCATCGTTCCGGCCAGGGAGAACGGCGCGGGTCCTCCACGGTATAATGTGGAAAGCGCAGCCAGCGCCTCTCCCAAAAGGGAAGGTTCCTGTCCTCGGGCGAAAAGAGACGCGCCAGGGAATCGTAAAGGGGCAGATCCGCGCTCGGCGGCAGCACCAGCACGACATTGTGACCCTTTTCGATCAGCGCCTGGGCCAGATACATCTGCGAGGCGGGCCCGCTCTTGAAGATTCTGGTTTGACGCTCCGCTCCATCGATGAGCTTCTGCAAGGCTTGGGGAATGATCACGTGGCGACCGGTCCGGGTTGAAAGCAACGGGTAAAAGCCGCCCCCGGGAAGGAGCGGCTTGGAGCCATGGCCATGTGCGAACAGGCGCTTGACCTCTCCGCACAGAATCGTTTTTCGTTGCCCAAAAGAGAGGCAAGGTCAAGCACTTGCGCGCGACGCAGACAGCCTCCCGCAAAGAGTACCGTCAATGCCGGACATTTTGGTGGACAGGCCTGAAACGGGTGCGTATTGGTCGATCCGTACCTAACCGTTCACCATTCACGTCCAAGGAGCAGTTCATGGCACGATTCCTTCCCAATGAGGATCCCTTCACTCTGGAAGACCAGCTCAAGATCCTCGGCAACGACGAGTTGCTCGATTTCTGGGAAGAAAGCCAGATGCTCGACCGCTATCTCGAACCCACGGAACACGAAGAGCCGCCGTCAATGCACTACGAAAACGCCATCCTGAACGAACTCAGGTTGCGCCATTCCATGGGCGAGATATAAAGTTCCTGCCTTCGACGCTCCAAAGCTCCCTTTTCGGGAGCTTTTTTTTTGCCCCCAGGCATATTTTGGGCAAAAGAAAAGCCGGTCAGGGACCGGCCGAAAAATCTGGAGCGGGAAACGAGATTTGAACCCGCAACCCTCAGCTTGGAAGGCTGATGCTCTAGCCATTGAGCTACTCCCGCCCGCGAGGATCATGCAGCTACTTCAACCGCACATGGCCGTCAAGGAAAAAGAAGGGGTTACCGGGCGTCCCCAACCGCCGATCCGCTTCGTCGCCGCGTAAAACACCGATCATCGCCATTTCAAATACGCCTGGGACCCGGGTATTCCCTGTTCCCCGCATCCCGCCGTCCTGGAACAGTCCGGTCATTCGTCGTTCTTGACCGGTTATCCAAGTCCCTGGCCGGGCTCCATGATGCGGCCGGTCAGGGCGGTCTCGTACCCGCCCAGCTTCTCGATGCGCTCCTTGAAGGATGCCGAGCGGATCAGTTCCAGTGCCACTTCGGTCTTCCAGTCCGCATGTTCGGGCAGGAAGGCCAGATCGTAACGCTCCCGCGCCAGGGGCACGAAATCCAGACCCAGGGCGTTCGCGGCCGCAAAAATTCCCAACCCACAGGAGGCCGTCCCGGTGAGCACGTTGACCGCCACCGCCATGTGCGTGAACTCCTCCTTGTCGTACCCGTTCACCTGCTCCGAACTGATCCCGGCCTGCCGCAGGTGATAATCGAGCAGGATGCGCGTCCCGGCACCTCGCTGGCGGTTGATGAAGCGCACCTCGGGCCGGGCGAGATCCTCCACTTTGCTGATGCCAAGCGGATTACCCTTGGCCACGATCAGCCCCTGATGCCGGATGGCCAGATTGACGCACGCGACGTTGAGGCCGGGCAGATACTTGCGGAAAAAGGGAAAGTTGAAGTCACCGCTCAGCTCGTCGAAAAGATGAGTCCCGGCCATGAGCGCCGAACGGTTCTTGAGGGCCGTGAGCCCACCCATGGAACCCACATGGCTGGAGGCGATGCGCACCGGCCGGGTCAGCCCCATGAGCTCGTTGCCAAGCACATCGAGGATGTTGTCGTGACTGCCGACCACGACCAGGGTCTGATCCAGCTCCGCCGCCGGCACAAGCAGCTCGGCCCGGACCTTCGAGGCGGCCTCGGCGCCCTCGCTGTCCACCGGAATGCGGGTCACGCCCTGGGCGCGGATGAGCGTGGTCAGCATGCCCGCGCCACGCCCCAGGGGGGTGGCCACCAGCTTCTCTCCGACCCGGCCGATGGCCAGCCGGACCAGCTCTTCCGTGCCGAGCTTGGAAGGAATCTTGCGCGCCAGTTCCACGTCCACCAACTGTCGAACCGGAGGCGTCTTGCGGGACAGCCAGGACAAAAGCGGGATGAGCAATTCCTCGAAACAGACCACGGCCGAGACCGGATATCCCGGAGCCCCGACGATCAGCTTGCCGCCCACGATGCCGAGGATGGAGGGCTTGCCGGGCATCAGGTCGATGCCGTGAACCAGCACCTGACCCAGGCTCTCGATGATGGAACGGGAAAAATCCTTGGAGCCGGCCGAGGACCCGGCGCCGATGACGACCACATGGCTTGGTCCGTTCACGGCTTCGCGCACCGCCGTAGTCAGGGCGTCCTCGTTGTCCGGCACGGGATCGACCCGGGTGAAGAGGCAGCCCTGGGCGGCCGCCAAACCGGCGAAGACCTGCGAATTGCTCTCGATGACCTGCCCCGGACGCGGACTTGGGCGCGTGGTGAAATCAAGGACCTCATCGCCGGTGGGGATGAAGGTCATGCGCAGCTGTTCCCAGACCGGAACATCCCAGATCCCGGCGCTCAGGAGGCCGCCCACGTCATAGGGAGAGAGCAGCCTGTTCTGGGGCAGGAGCAGCTCCGTGGCCACGATGTCCTCGCCGATGCGGCGTACGTGCTGCATGGGGAAGACCGGGGTTTCAAGCTCGATGAAATCATCGGTGTCGCGCACGGCCTTCTCGATCATGAGCACCCCGTCCATGCCCTCGGGCAGAGGGTGTCCGGTGTTGACGGGCGCGCATTGGCTGCCCTTGGCCAGCCGCACGGGCCGTCCTTCGCGGGCGGCGAAAGTGGACTCGGCTTTCAGGGCATAGCCGTCCATGGCCGCGCTGTGAAATGTCGGGGAGGAACACACCGCATGCACCGCCTGCGCCGTAACCCGGCCACAGGCCTGATGCGCGGGGATCGTCTCCATGCCGACCAGGCCGTCCCGGTCAAGGGCGTCCATGGCCAGACACAGGGCTTCGGCCACTGGCACGGTCTTCAGATATATGTTTCGTTTTTTCATTTTTTTTCGCAGGTTAGAATATCCAGACATCCACGTCCTGTCCGGCCCTCATGCCTTCGAGGGATGCGGGAAGCCGCACCAGCCCGTCGGCATCGAGCATGGTCCGCAGCAGCCCCGACTTGCCGAGCCTCGGCATAGCCACGCACTGCCCGTCCTGTTCTTCAAGCCGCACCCGCACATAGTCCTCGCGGCCGGGTTTGGATGACAGGTTGGCCCCGAGCTTGGCCGGACGCATGAGCAGGCGTCCGGCATCAAAGGCCCCCGCATCACCACCCAGATGCACCAGAAGCGGCTGCCCGAAGACAAGCATGACGATCTGGGCGGAGGTGACCTGACCGGGAAGCCCAAGCACCGGCTTGCCCCCGACTCGCGCAAGGATGGTCGGCTTGCCGGGGCTGATGGACACGCCGTGAGCCAGAATTTCGCTGTCCGCGAAGGATTCCAGGACCTCGATGGTCAGGTCACGGGTCCCGATGGAACTGCCGCCGGAGATGAAGACCACGTCGTTTTCCTCCAGACAGCGGGTCAGGGCGTCCTGCAGGGCTTCACGCGCATCCGGGACCAGTCCGTGGGCGCTGACCTGGGCCCCCGACTGCCGGGCCATACAGGCCAGCGTATGGGAGTTGACGTCCCGTATCTGCCCGGGCCTGGGCACGGAATCGACAGGGACCAGTTCGTCGCCCGTTGATACGACACCGCAGCGAGGCCGACGATAAACCCGTGCGGCGGTGCAGCCGATGGCGGCCATGAGTCCCACATCCTGGGGACGCAGACGCCTTCCGGCGGGCACGGCCACCTGCCCCTGCCCCACGTCCTCGCCCTTGAGCATGACGTTCTCGCCCGGGGTTACGGTCTTGCGAATCTCGACTGTCGTATCCCCAAGCATCTGGGTATGCTCGACCATGATCACGGCGTCCGCGCCGGGCGGCAGGCTTCCGCCCGTAGCGATGCCCATGCATTCCCCGGAATAGAGGGGACGGCTGACGACCTCATCGATGGCCGCGCTGCGGGCAAGCTCCACATAGGCCGGATTGCCCTCGCTCGCGCCGAAGGTGTCAGACGCGCGCACGGCATAGCCGTCCATGCAGGAGCGGTCGAGGGCCGGGATGTCCTCCCCGGACAGGATGTCTTCGGCCAGAACGCGGCCAAGACAATCCTCCAGGGGCATGAGTTCGGAATCCACGGGCGCGAAACCACGCAGCAACTCGCAAAACCGGGCCGGAGAAATGACCCGGAAAAAACCATGATCCATTCCTAATCCGCCTTGAAAGATGAAAGTTTGGTTTCCGGATAGGCATCGGCGTAATACTGCACTTCCTCGCCGAAAATATCCTGGGCCTTGCCCTTGGCGTAGACCTCGATGTCGCTCTGCAGCTGCAGAAACTGCCGGGCCAGCTGACGCCCGACGGGGGTAAGCTCATAACGCTGGCCCTTGCCCTTGATCTTCTGCACCAGCGGTTTGCCGATGCTTTCCTCGGCGGCCTTGAGCTTGCCCCAGGCGGCCCGATACGACATCTTCATATCCGTGGCAGCCTGTCTGAGCGATCCGCACTCCTCGATTTTTTCGAGCAAAAGGGCCCGGCCGATGCCCAGAAAAATCTTCTCGTCGCGTTCGAACCAGACATGCAGGCGCAAGGTCAAGGTGCCCTCGGTTTTGGATTCGGTCATGGATTCCTCCTCCCGGCTTGAGGATGATGTGATTAAAATTCAGACACATATTTTGCTAAATCAAAGCAAGACACAAAACAAGCATTGTGATGTATCAAAAGACACGCTAGGAACGGACCCGGCCCGGATTCACACCTCGCCCTTCACCAACGGAGAATGCCCATGATCGAAGCTGAAAAAGCCCTGGAATTGCTTGCCAAGAAAATCGACGCGTGCAGAAAACGGGATTTTCTTCCCGTGGAACTGATCGATCTGGTCGAAAAGATCTACACCCGTCAACTCAAGGCCCGGGACAAAGCCCAGGTTCCTGCCGCCGCCACGATCGAAATCGCCGATCAACTGCAGCACAGCCAGGGCGCTCCTCTGGTCGAAAGAACCGATTTTCCCTTTGACAAAGACCAGAGCATCGAACTGTTCAACGAATTCCTGGAGCTGACGAAAGCGGTCAACCCGGCCCTTGGCGAAGCCGCTGCCGCCATTTCGGCCGCCATCGCGGACAAATCCCTGGACCTGGACCTGGTCATGCAGGCGCATTTGAACGGCGACGAGGGTTTTTTCTCCACCTGGACCGCCGTCACCCCTTCCGCGCCGCGCATCCTGCCCATGCTCGCGCAGGCCGCCATGACTCCGTCCCTCGAGCGCGCCGCCATCGCGCTGGAAGCCCGGACCGATCTTTCGAATTCCTGGGAACATGGGCACTGCCCCCTGTGCGGCAGCATGCCGATCATATCCGATTTGCGCGAAAAGGAAGGATTCAGATACAACATCTGCGGATTCTGCCACGCGGAATATCATGCGCCCAGGTTGCAGTGTCCCTTCTGTCTGGAAAAGGACGTGGCGAAACTGGAATACTACGAGGCCGATGAAGAGCCCGGAGTACGCATCAACGCCTGCAAGACCTGCAATCTTTACATCAAGCTCACGGATTTCAGAAACCTCGATCGCAGAACCCTGCCCCTGGTGGATGATCTGGAATCCCTGAGCCTCGATGTGGCGGCCCGGGAAAAGAAATACAAGCGCCCTACTCTCTCGGCCTGGGGTTTTTAAAGAATAAGAACTGCCTCCAGACAGGACCGATTGTTGCCATCCATATGAACAAGGGGATGGATTCCCGCCTTCGCGGGAATGACTCGGAGGCGGGAATGACTCGGAGGCGAATGCGAAAATTGCGCATTTCTCCCTGCGGGTTGAATCCGTCAACAGCCTTGCCCCGGCCAGCGCCCGGTTCCAGCGTTCCGGGTCGATCCGGGGCGGGGGCGGCAACTGTCTGACTGAGCCAGGAATCGTTTGTTTTTCCGTCGTCCCTCGCCCGGAGCGCAGACATCTGTTCGGCAGAAACGACGGAAAAACAGTACGAGACCGGAGAAGGGGTTTTGGCGGCCGCGCCCCGGATCGGCCCGGAATGCGGCCGCACTGAGACGCCTGCAAACCAAAAATACCGCGCCCGCTGCCTTTCGGCGGCGGATCGCGGCACAGGGAAAATCATGATTGGATTGGTGCTTGCCGGAGGAAAATCATCCCGGCTCGGACAAGACAAGACCCGCGTCGTGCACGAGGGGCAGACCCTGCTCACGCGCACGGCCACGCTGCTGCAACGCCATGTCGACAAGGTCTATGTCTCCTGCCGGCAGACCATCGATGTGGGCGGGCCCTGGCCCGTCATCACCGATGAGACGGAGCGCATCGGCCCCGCCGGCGGCATCATCACGGCGCTGCGCAAATTCAGGGAACCGATATTCGTCCTTGCCTGCGACCTGCCTTTCATGGAGGACGGCATCATCGAAAGACTCATGGCCGCGCGGGAAGAGCGCCCGCGGCATTGCGTGCTGACCACCTGGCAACTCAAGGATACGGGATTCATCGAGAACCTGGTCGCAATCTACGAACCGCAGGCCCTGCCCTTGCTGGAGGAAGGCGTGTCCCAGGGGCTCTTCAAGCTCAGCCGGCTCATCCCGGCCGAACTGCGCCACACGGTAATCTACACGGAAGACGAACGGCGCATCTTCTTCAACGTCAACTACCCGACCGATCTGGAGCAGCTGCAAGGCCGCTAGAAAAAACTATTTCCCGCGAACGAAATCAAGCGTGCCGACCCCCGGCACGTCCAGACGGACATTGCCGCCCTCGATCACGCCTTCGACCACCGCCCCGTCACCGGTGTGCACGTTGAGCGCACCCTCGCGCACGACCCATGAAAACGGCAAAACCTCCCCCTCGATCTCCCATTTGCCGCTGCCGTCCTCGGCCAGCGTCATGACCGCGTTCACCGGCCCGCTTGGGCCCGTGTGCGACGCCTCGTAGCGTCCGGCGAGATCGGGCCGGGAGGAACAGGACAGACAGAGAAAAAGCAGCAAAAACGGCAGTAATTTGATCACAGCCCAAGTTCCTCCGGTTTGAGCATGAAGAGCCGGTCCAGATGGATCAGCCGATCATAAAAATAAACATGTGCGGTCATGGCCAGCCAGCCCAGATCCCTGAGCACCGTCCACCAGGAGATGGGCTCCCCAACGGTCTGGAAGCAGCCGCACCCGATGGGCGTATCCTGGATAAGGGCCACCAGCACAGCCACGGTGAACATGGCCAGCATCCCGCCGATCAGCAGGCTCGCCGCCCGCACCCTGACACCGGCCAGAAGAAAGAGGCCGCAGACCAGCTCCAGCCAGGGCATGAACACGGCCAATGGATTGATCAGCCAATACGGGACGATGAGATAGCCCGCGATGTTGTCCGCGAACTCGGCCGGAAAATTGATCTTGTGCAGGCTGGCGTAGATGAAAATTCCGGCCAGATAGAGACGCAGGATCAGGGCGAGAAGGGGATGGGTCAGGATGTGCTTCAGGCGTGGAATCATTGCGTGCCTCCGTCCAGGGCCAGAGGTGGGACGTCCTTGACGATATAGACCCGCTCATGGTCCCTGCCCAGAAATTTCGTGGCCACGGTCAGGTCGTAGCGGCGGCTCACGCTGCGCCCGAAAACCACGATGGGCCGCTCGGGGTCCTCGGCGGTCATTTGCATCATGTAGACCAGATCGAAAAGCTGAGCCGGAACATTGACCGCTCTTTGCGCATGCTCGCGCTCAAAGAACTCACGCGGGCGTGCATCGACAAGAAGCGCATCCTCCTTTTCGATGAGCGCCAATGCCTGCTTCAGGGTCACGAATGGAACCTCGGGCCCGGGAGCTTCGATCAGGGGTATACCGCGCGGGTTTTGCGCGTTGAACGCCAACGCCATGCCCAGACTCAGCGCAATGATGAGAAAGAAATCGACCAGGCGCACCCGGGTCAGGCTCAACGCCTTGCTGTGCACGATGCCGGCGATGCGTCTGCCCGCGGCCTCCAGCATGCTGATTTGGTCCCTGGCCCGCGTCAGTTCATCGATGGTGCGTCGCAGTTCCTCGTTCTGCCTGGCCAGATCATCGTTCAGGGCCATGATGGTCCTGAAGGAATCGGCATTCTTGAGATGCAAGACGCCCTGCGAAACAAAGGCCTGCAACAGGCCGTCCTCGGCGGGAACCGTCGGACCGAGACTCTGCCCCAGCAGCAACACCCCGTACAAGTTCTCGCGCAGCATGAAGAGATAGCCCCGGTCGGGCGTAAAACCCAGCTCGATCCCCATGGCGCCGCTCATGTCCTCGACAGGTTCGACCTGCAAGGGTTGCAGATGCTTTTCGCGCACACCAGCCAAGCACAGAAAAAACAGCCTCTCCACCTTTTCGTCGGTGAGTTCGGGCTTTACCGGCAGGCCGCTGGAAATTTCATGGATTTGTCCCGAGCTGCGGTCGTGCAGCACGAGAAGGCCCTGGGGCCGGGAAAAATGCCCGAGCAGGGTCAAGAGAAAGGTGGACATGACCTCGGCCATGTCAACGCGCAGAATTTCTCCGGAGAGGTCGCGCAAAGCGCTCAGGTGATAAATCTGACGGTCCAGGGTGTCGTTTTGCTTGGTCAACTCGGCGTTGAGCAGTTCGACACGGGTGGCATAGAGCGAGAACCGAAGGCTGGTCTGGAACAGGGTGCCAAGACCCGCCACAAGCTGCCTGTCGTTTTCATCATACGGGCGCCCGGCCAGGCTTTCTTCCAGGCCGAGCACTCCATCCCGGCCGTCATCGAGAGGACAGACCAGGAGCAGCTCGCATTTTCCGGGGCAGAGCTCGCCCTGCAGGGAGGGCACGAAAAACGAGGATTTGCGCTCTTCGCCGAGGGCGTCCAGATGTTCGCGCAGCACCCGCGCATATTCAGGAGTCAGGCTTTTGGAGAGACTGGAGCGGGTCATGAGCTGAAACCCGTCCTGCCCCAGGACGGCCGCAAAACCGCCCCGGGCGCCAACTCCACCCTGGGCCGAAAGCAGAAAAGCCTCCAGTATCCTGTGTGGATAACGCGCCCCGCTCAGCTCTGCGGCCGTATCGAACAGAATCTGAAACTGGTATCTGACGCGATCGGCATCGCCTTCGGTTTGAACCGTCATCTGCCGCTCCGCGATCAGTCGAGCAGTGTCTTTATGTGCTGGTACAGCGCGTCAATGTCCTGAACCACGCCGAGGTGGTCGTAAACCACGCTCCCGTCCGGTCTGCAGACGATGGTGTAGGGCGTGAGCGGCTCACCCAGCACCTTGTGCAGCACGTAGTCGGGGTCGCTCAGAACCGGAAAAAGGTACTGGCCGGTGCCCAGCAGCTGCCTGACCTCGGCGTCCGTTCCTCCGGCGGCCAGCCCGAACATGGCCACCCGCCCCTTGAGCTTGCCCCTGTTCAGGCGGTTGAAAAGGGTTTTGAAACCCGGGGACTGCTTCACGCACTGCGGACAATACACTCCGATGACCTCGATGAAAATGAGATCGGCGCCAAGATCCGCAAGAGTGAAGGTCGTTTTCCCCTGCACGCCAAGCATCTCCTGCCCGGCCGGATCGAAGGGAACGGGCAGAATCAGTTCGGGCATGACGTCGCCGGTGGCGGGCGGCGCGGCCATGACAGGCTGGGTCACGCAAAAGAGAAAGAGACAAAATGCGATACGAGTGAAAAGCGTCATGAATACTCCTTGGCATTTGGCCGAAAAAACCTAGGCGCAGGCCTCGTCCAGGCTGTCGAAGATCTGAACCATGCGGGTCAGACCAACTATGCCGAAAACCTTGCGAAAATTCTCGGAAAGACCGGCCATGACGATCTCGACACCGTCCTTTTCGCTCTCCAGAACCAGCTGAGTCAAAATGGCGATGCCTGCTCCGTTCACAGAGGTGTTGGGATCGAAATGCAGCACGATGCGCTGCACCCCCGCTTCCTGGGCCTTGGAGTAGGCTTCGCGCAGATACGGTTCGCTGTGGGAACTGACGCTTCCCTGGATCTCAATGACCAGCGCCTGGCCCTGCCTAACGACGCTGACTTCGTTTTGCCTACTCTTGGCCAGTTTGAGCCGCTCCTTGGCCCGGGCCAGCCCCTGTTCAAGGCTCTGCCGCTGGATGGGCTTGTTTATGAAATCGGCGGCATCCAGATTCAGGGCCTGAATGGCCAGATCCATGTCGCCATGCCCGGTGATGACGATGACCTCCGTAGCGGGCGACCGCTTCTTGATCTGCTGCAGAACCTCGATTCCGTCCATGCCGGGCATCTTGATGTCAGTCAGGACGATGTCGGGTTTTTCCCTGTCGAATACTTCCAGCCCCTCTTCTCCGGATTCGGCCGTAAGGATGTCAAATCCGTACACGTCCAGAAAGAGCCGGAACATTTTCAGGGTAGCCTTCTCGTCGTCGATGACCAGGATTTTTTCTTGCGTCATTGAGATGTCTCGCTGGGTTGTTCCGTTTTTTTGTCCACGCGGGTTGCGTTGTGCTCAAGAGCCTGATGACTCTCGACGCTTGGAAAACTCAAGGTGAATGTTGTCCCCTGACCCGGTTGACTGTCAATAGTAATGGTTCCGCCATAATCGCGGACAATTCCGTATGTTATGGCCAGGCCGAGCCCCATGCCCTTGCCGGTCTGTTTGGTGGTGAAAAAGGGCTCGAAGATCTTGTTGCGCACCGAATCGGCTATGCCTGGGCCGTTGTCGGCGAAGGATGCGAAAACCCGGCCTTCCCTGGCGTAGGTGCGCACCAGGATGTCTCCCCACATGCCGGGTTCACTCTCCATCTTTTCCTGAATGGCGTCCCGGGCGTTGTTGAGCAGATTGAAAAAGACCTGTTGCAGCCGGTTGTTGTGGCCCTTGATGTACGGCAGGTCCTCGCCCAGTTCCAGGCGAATGGTGATACGCTGGATGGAGAACTGACGGCCGATGATGGACAGCACGCCGCGGATTGGCTCGTTCATGTCCACCCTTTCCATGACCAGGCCCGATTTTTTGCCGAAGGCGCGCAGATTGTTGATGATGTCCGTGGCCCGGTCCACCTGCTGGCTGATCTCCGTGGCCATGTCCCGGATCTGGGTTTCGGTCACTTCGCGATTCTGCTCTATGAGCAGGTTCAGGTACTCGCTTCCCATCTTGATGGCATTGAGCGGCTGGTTGATCTCGTGGGCGATGCCCGCGCTCATTTCGCCAAGGGTCTTCATCTTGGCCGCCTGCACGAGCTGCGCGTCCTTCTCCATCATCTCGGTGATGTCGGTCACGGCCACGATCATGGCGTGAGTGCCGCCGTAACTGATGGGACAGGCGTGCATGTTGACGTAAAAGGGCCGCTCGCCCTTCTTGTAATGGAGCACCTTGGGATAATAGACGCAGCCGCTGTTCGTGACCGCATCATTGAGAGAGGTCAGACATTCCCGGACCTGGTCGTGACCGAGCACCATGAAGGACACGCCCAGCAATTCGCCCTTGGAATATTCGTAGAGTTCCTCGGCCCTGGGGTTGGCGTCGAGGATGAGGTCCGTGTTGCAGTCCACGACAAAAATGGGATCGGGACCCGAATCGAACAGGGACCGGTATTTCATCTCCGATTCCTGGAGGCGCTTGCGGTAGAGGCGGATGGACCAGACCATGCTCATGAACGAGTCGGCCAGCTGGATGACCTCGTCTCCTCCGCGTTTGCGGTAGAAGAGACAGGTCGAGCAGACCTG
This sequence comes from Desulfomicrobium apsheronum, assembly GCF_900114115.1. Classification (NCBI taxonomy): domain Bacteria; kingdom Pseudomonadati; phylum Thermodesulfobacteriota; class Desulfovibrionia; order Desulfovibrionales; family Desulfomicrobiaceae; genus Desulfomicrobium; species Desulfomicrobium apsheronum. Next base: position 28,554 of record NZ_FORX01000008.1, read on the forward strand.
ACCGGTCTTGCCCTCGGACTTGCGAGACTTGCGTCCCTGTTCGTCGAAATGCCAGCAGGGCATGTTGGTGTCCTTGTAGGCCGGACAGTTGGTCACCGCCCAGTCCAGACCCTCGCCCAGATCCAGATGCACATCGAAATTCCCTCGGCTGAGCTCGTCCGAAATGTTTGTCAGGCGCGAAATCGGGCTGGTGATATAGCGCGAAATGCGATGACTGACATAGAAGATAATGATGATGACCGCCGAGATGAATCCCAGGAACATGAAGCGCAGCTTGGCCACCAGCTTGTCGATGTGTTCCTTGCTCAATCCCACGTGCACCGTTCCGATGCGGTACAGCCCCTCGTTCATGGACACCGCGATGTCGTAGGAGGTCTGCGCGCCCACCGCGACCAGGCGCACGCTGTGCATGTTCCCCTCAAGGACGGGATTGGCGGTGCTCAAGGGGCCGGGAAAAGGCACGGTGAAGGTGTGAGAAAGGACCTTCTCGCTGCGATCGAGCACAAAGATGTAATTGATCATGTGCTGGCGCTCCCGCAACCGGGCCTCCTCGAAAATGAGGCTCAGGAGCTCCGAATAGTTCTTGTCGAGAACAAACCCGCCGCCGCGCTCGGCAATGGAGTGGGCCACGGCAATGCCGCGCAATTCAAGCTCCTTGGTCAATCCGGAGATGAGAATCCAGCGGGCCAGGAGCGCGATGGTCACGCTGATCATGAGAATGACGGCCAGGATGGAGATGAAAATCTTGTTCTTGAGCGAAATGCGCGCGTAGGGTTTCATTGGCCATCCTCCCGGCGCAGCTGCTCCCAGTCGTCAAGGAGGATGAAACGGCCATCCTGCAGACGGGTGAAGTAGACCTTGTCCATGCCCTGATGATCCAGGGGGCCGAAAGTCAGCCCGACATCACCACCCAGAGAAAAGTTCGTCATGGAGGTGATGGCCTCAAGAAAGGATTTGCGGCTCAAATTTCGTCCCGCCCTCCGAAGCCCCTCCACGAGCACCTTGGCGTTGATGTAGCCCTCGAAACCCACGAAATTGGGTTCCTCTCCCGGAAAATACTTTTCCAGCAGCCGGACGAACTCCTCGGCGCTTTCGGCCACGGTTCCGTCGCGGCTGATGGGCGGAGGCACTACCTGGGACATGATCACGTCCAGACCGTTCGTTTCCGACTGCAGGAGGTTTCGCGACAGTTCCTTGGCGCCGACGAAGGAGACCATGTAAAAAATGGGTGAGTACTCATTTTCCAGCGATTTACGGATGAAATTCGCGCATGGGTCCGAAGTGCCGATCATGACCACGGCTTCGGCGCCGGATTCGCGGATGCGCTCAAGACCCTCGCTTATGTCATGCGTGCCGCGCACGTAGCTTCCCCTGGCCACGGGCTCCAGCCCAAAACGTTTGAGCGCCAGTTCCGTGCCGGTCAGGCCGTCGAAGCCAAAGGCGTCATACTGATAAAAGACCGCTATGCGGGTCAGCTTGAGGTCCTGCACCAGATGCTCCACCGCAGCGTTGGTTTCCTGATAGTACGAGGCGCGCACATTGATGAGATAAGGCATGAAGGGCTCGCGCAGAGCGTTGGCCCCGGTGAACATGCCCAGGAGCGGAACCTGCGCCTCTTCAACCAGGGGCAGGATCTTGACTGCGGTCGGGGTGCCCACATAGCAGAACAGTCCAAAAACCTGGTCCTCGATGAGAAAACGCTGGGTGTTGTCCAGGCATTTCGGCGGATCGTAGGAATCGTCGCGGGTGATGACGCGAATGGCCCGGCCGTGCACTCCGCCCTGTTCGTTGACGTGCTGCAGATAGCTCATGGCTCCGCGCAGCGTTTCCTGACCCAGATAACCGGCGTGCCCCTGCAACGCCAGGGAAGATCCGAAGGTGACCTCGGTATCGGTCACTCCGAGCCCTGCCGGGGCGAGAGGAATCTGGACTTCGGCGTCCTGGCAGGATGCCAGCCACGACGCAATCACCACCAAGAGAAATATCCGCAAACCTCCGCGCACATCAGCCTCCATTGGGAAATCGTTGCATGCCCAAATGCCGAGTAGCTGAAAAAGACATCTTGCGCCACTTAAACTCCGACCCTTGCCCTCCCGAAGCAAGGACTGTATCTTGTGCAAAAATGTGAGTTTACTCCCTATGGGACGCGTGCATTATGTCTTTTCTGGCAGAATACAATCTAGACATACCTTCTCTAAATAAGATGTTTGGAAAAAAGCACAGAATCGCTATTACCCACAATTTTGCACAGGATTTTTTATAAATGAATTTTCAACATTTTGAAAATATTGTAAAAAATGAAAATTCTGCAAAAAAATTTTTGTTGCAATTTTGCTGGAAAAACCATCAGCGTTTTTGCCCCAAATGCCGCAGCCGGAAACTCTATGCCCTGCGGGGAGGAAAGCGGCGTTGCTCCCGTTGTTCATACACATTTCATGACTTCAGCCAGCGCTTCATAAACAACGGCAATCTTGGCGCCCAGCAATGGCTGCGCCTCATCAAGCTCTTTGAACTGGAGGTATCCACTGGCCGCATGGCGGAGCAGCTCGGAGTCACCTACAACACCGCCTACAAGGCGGTGACCACCCTGCGCATGGCCATACTGGCCCACTCGCTGGACGCACGCCTGATCATCCGCTCCATCGAAGGGCTCGATTTCTCGAAATCCGGCAAGTTTCACTTGGACATGAGCACCAGAAGCGGGGCGCGCATGCCCGTGTTCGGCATCGTGGAGCGCGGCTCGCACGTTTTCGCCGATCTCATTCCCGAGCTTGACGGCGACAGCATCATCCATTTCAAGATGAACTTTCACCTGAAAACCGCCAACCTTGGCAAGATTATCTACACGGACCGCTTCAAGCAATACGCGGCCCTCTTGGTCGGGGGCAGCCATCTGTCCGCGCGCTACAACATCCGCCACAACGACAAGGGGCTTTTCATCGACTCGTCCAAGGGCTTCTGGTCCTTTTCCAAAGACTGGTTCAGGCGTCTCAAGGGCATCTCTCCCAGAAATTTCCCGCTTTACATCAAGGAACTTGAATTCCGCTACAATCACAGAAACGACGACATCTTCCCCATCCTGGCCGAATATCTCTGCGCCATGGTGCCAGACTTTGAGGATTAAAGATCTCCTTGCATAACCTTCTTTTTTTCATGCATAGCACAGAGCATGAAAAAATCGGAAAACGTATCGAAAACCCCCATACCTCTCTCGCAAAAATCAGAGTCGTCCGGAATGCAAGGCCTGTTGCCTTTTTCCGGCCTCGGCTTTGACCTGCGTCCGGTCCTGACCAGGCGCATCAGCGTGAGACTCATTGGGCGCGAGGCGACCCGGCCTGCCGAGTTGCCGCTGGTTGATTTCGTTCTCCCGTCGGGCCGTCGACTGCAATTGCGCCTCGGCCAAGAAATTCGTGGAAGGTAAACACCAGAAACATTGTCAGGAGGATCTGCATGAAACTGGGAAGAAGAGAATTCGTCAAACTCACGGCCGCAGCTACAGCGGTCACGGCCTTTGGAGGCCTGGGGTTTGACCTGGCGCCCACCAAGGCCCACGCACAGCTCCTTAGCTTGCGCAAAGGCAAGGAAACCACCTCGGTCTGCTGTTACTGCTCGGTAGGCTGCGGACTCATCGTCACCACCGACGAGAAAACCAAACGCGCCATCAACATCGAAGGCGACCCGGATCATCCCATCAATGAAGGCGCTCTCTGCGCCAAAGGCTCGGCCATCTATCAGCTGGCCGAAAACCCCCAGCGCATCACCAAGGTCCAGTACCGGGCACCCGGCAGCGACAAATGGGAAGAGAAGAGCTGGGACTGGGCCATCACGGAAATCGCCAAGCGCGTCAAAAAAGTCCGTGACGAATCCTTTACCTTGAAGAACGCCAAGGGCGAAGTCGTCAACCGCACCGAAGGGCTGGCCTCCGTAGGCTCGGCAGCCATGGACAACGAGGAATGCTGGATCTACCAGGCCTTCCTGCGCAGTCTGGGGCTGACGTACATAGAGCACCAAGCACGTATTTGACACAGCGCAACTGTTGCGGCTCTGGCAGAGTCGTTCGGACGCGGCGCGATGACCAACCACTGGATCGACTTCAAGAACAGTGATTGCATTTTGATAATGGGCAGCAACGCTGCCGAAAACCACCCCATCTGTTGGAAATGGGTCACCAGGGCGCAGGAAGCAGGCGCGACGGTCATTCACGTCGACCCCCGCTACACCCGCACCTCCTCCAAATCCGACATGTACGTCCCCCTGCGTTCAGGCTCCGATATCGGCGTCCTGGGCGGCATGATCAAGTACATCCTGGACAATGACCTCACTCAGAAGGAATACGTTCTCCATTATACCAACGCTTCCTTCCTCGTTTCCAAGGATTTCAGCTTCAGTGACGGCCTGTTCTCCGGTTTCGACGAAGCCGGACGCAAGTACGACAAGAAGTCCTGGAGCTTCGAAATGGATGAGAACGGCGTGCCCAAGCGGGACATGACCCTGAAGGATCCCCGCTGCGTGTACCAGATCCTGAAGAAGCACTACGACCGTTACGACTCCAAGAAAGTTTCCGCCATCTCCGGTTCCCCCGAAGACCAGCTGCTGGCCTTCTACAAGGCCTACACGGCCACGGGCAAACCGGACAAGGCCGGCACCATCCTTTATGCCATGGGCTGGACCCAGCACACCGTCGGCGTGCAGAACATCCGCGCCATGAGCATCATCCAGCTGCTGCTGGGCAACATGGGCGTGGCTGGCGGCGGCGTGAACGCGCTGCGCGGCGAATCCAACGTCCAGGGCTCCACCGACCAGGCCCTGCTCTTCCACATCATCCCCGGTTACATGGCCACTCCGCGTGCCAACTGGGCGACCCTGGAAGACTACAACAAGGCCAACACCCCGGCCAGCAAGGACCCCAAGAGCGTCAACTGGTGGCAGCACAAACCCAAGTACATGGCCAGTCTGCTCAAGTCCTTTTACAAGGAAGCCGACCTGCCCACCGCCTACAACTGGATGCCCAAGCTCGACGCCGGCCAGAACGCTTCCTGGCTGGTGCTCTTCGACAAGATGCTCAAAGGTCAGTTCAAGGGCTTCTTCGCCTGGGGCATGAACCCCGCCGCCAGTGGCGCGGACTCCAACAAGACCCGCGAAGCCCTGTCCAAGCTGGACTGGATGGTCAACGTCAACATGTTCGAGAACGAGACCGGATCCTTCTGGAAGGGCCCGGGCGTCGATCCCAAGAAGATCAAGACCGAAGTCTTCTTCCTGCCCTGCGCCGTCTCGGTGGAAAAGGAAGGCTCCATCTCCAACTCCGGCCGCTGGATGCAGTGGCGCTATGCCGGTCCGAGCCCCATGGGCGAATCGAAGCCGGACGGTGACATCATCTATGAACTCGCGCTGAAGATCCGCGAGCTGTACAAAAAGGACAAGGGCGCGTTCCCGGATCCGGTCCTCGGCCTCAACGTCGACGACTGGGGTGATGGACACGTCTTCGATCCGCACAAGGTCGCAAAGCTCATCAACGGCTATTTCCTCAAAGACACGACCATCAAGGGCGCTGACGGCAAGGAAACAGTTTACAAGGCCGGAAGCCAGGTCCCAAGCTTCGTCATGCTTCAGGCAGACGGCTCTACCTGTTCGGGCAACTGGATCTACACCGCCTCCTACACCGACAAGGGCAACATGGCCGAACGCCGTGACAAGACCCAGACTCCGGAACAGGCGAAAATCGGCCTCTTCCCCGGCTGGACCTGGTCCTGGCCGGTCAACCGCCGCATCATCTACAACCGCGCTTCCGTGGACCTGGAAGGCAAGCCATGGGCACCCCAGAAGCCTGTCCTGGCATGGGACGGCGCGAACAAGAAATGGCTCATCGACGTTGTCGATGGCGGAGGAGACGCAGGCGCCAAGCATCCCTTCATCATGCAGAAGCATGGCGTGGGACAGATCTACGGTCCGGGCCTGAACGACGGTCCGCTGCCTGAATACTACGAACCGCTGGAATGCCCGGTCACCGAGCATCCCTTTTCCACGCAGCTCAACAGCCCGACGGCCCTCATGTTTGCCGAGGATGCTCACAAGCGCACCACCTGCGACCCGCGCTTCCCGTTCGTGTGCACGTCCTACCGCGTCACCGAACACTGGCAGACGGGCGTACTGACCCGCTGGCTGCCCTGGCTCACGGAAGCTCAGCCGCAGATGTTCTGCGAAATGAGCGAGGAACTGGCGGAACTCAAGGGGATCAAGAACGGCGAAAAGGTCATCCTGGAGAATCCGCGCGGACAGCTCTGGGCCATCGCCATCGTCACCAAGCGCTTGAAGCCTTTTGACGTCATGGGCAACCCTGTCCATGTCGTGGGTATTCCCTGGCACTACGGTTGGGTCTGGCCCAAGGATGGTGGGGATGCAGCCAACCTGCTGACTCCTGCTGTCGGCGATCCGAACACCGGCATCCCGGAAACCAAGGCCTTCATGGTCAACGTGAAGAAAGCGTAAGGAGCCAATATGTCAGGAAAATCATTCTTCGTCGATCTGACCAAATGTACGGCCTGCCGCGGTTGTCAGATCGCATGCAAGCAGTGGAACAAACTCCCGGCCGAGCAGACCAGAAACCATGGGTCGCATCAGAACCCCATGGATGTTTCGGCCATCACCTACAAGACCGTGCACATGAAGGAAGTCGCCGACGACAAGGGCTTCATGGCCGCCTGGCTCTTCTTTCCCGAGCAGTGCCGCCATTGCACCGAACCGCCTTGCAAAATGACCGCCGACGCCTATGACGACACGGCCATTCTGCAGGACGAAGTCACCGGCGCCATCACCTTCACGGAAAAAACCAAGGATTTGCCTGATTTCGATGAAATCCGCGAAGCCTGCCCCTACAACATCCCGCGTCAGGACGCGGCCACCAAGGTCATTACCAAGTGCACCATGTGCCTTGATCGTGTGCAGAATGGCCTCAAACCCGCCTGCGTACAGGCTTGTCCGACCGGGACAATGAACTTCGGAGATCGAGACGAGATGTTGGCTCTGGCTGAAAAACGCCTGGCCGAGGTGCAGAAGAAATTCCCTGACGCGGTGTTGGGCGACGCCGATTCGACCAGGGTCATCTACCTCTACCAGATGGACCCGCAGAAGTTCCACGACTTCGCGGTTGCCTCAGCCACCACGCCTGGGCTCATGAACCGCAAGGCCATGTTCGCCAAGCTCTTCGGCTCGACTTCCAGAAGCAAGGCCTAGTCCAGAAGGCCCTCCTCCATCGGCCGGCCGGGAAGACGGCTTCCCGGCCTCTCTTTAAAAAAAAACAAAGGCCCGCGCTTCGGACATCCGAAAACGCGGGCCTTTTTTCGTCAAACACACGACCTCAGAGCGGATACGGCGTCAAACTGCGCACCCCTTTCTCGGTAACCAGCAGGGTCTGCTCGAACTGGGCCGAAAGGGACCCGTCGGCCGTGACCACGGTCCAACCGTCATCGAGCCTGTTTATGGCCAGACCGCCCTGGTTGATCATGGGCTCAATGGTGAAGACCATGCCCGGAACGAGCACGACACCAAGGCCGGGACGTCCGGTATGATTGACCTGTGGCTGTTCATGAAAAGCATGCCCCACGCCGTGCCCGACCAGTTCACGTACCACGGAATACCCCGAACCTTCCGCATGGCTCTGGACGGCGTGCCCCACATCCCCGAGCGTCGCACCCGGACGGACGGCCGCGATGCCCCGGGCCAGGCACTGGGCCGTCACCTCCACCAGCCTTGAGGCCTCGGCGGACACCTTGCCGACGAAAAACGTGCGGTTGGCGTCGGCGAACCAGCCGTCCTTGATGCTGGTCACATCGACATTGACGATATCCCCCTCGCGCAGTTCGCGCGGCCCGGGGATGCCGTGACAGATCTCGTCGTTGACCGATACGCAAGTGCTCTTGGGAAATCCCCTGTAACCCAGGGAAGCGGGCACGGCCCCATGTTCCAGAGTGAAGTCATGGACCAGGGTGTTGAGGGCGTCGGTCGTGATACCCGGAGCAATATGGGCCCCGATCATGTCCAGCGTGCGCACCACGAGTTCTCCGGCCTTGGCGATGCCGTCCACGGCCGCCTTGTCCTTCAGTTTGATGCGATACCTCTTCCAATATTCTTCCGCCACGGAGGCGCTCAGACTCCGGCGGTTCAACCGTAATTTCGAGTTGCGAAATAGCATGACGTACCTTTGTTTGATGTTTTTTAATATTACTTGTCCCAGAACGCACCGTTCTGTCCAGTGTCCGCGAACGTTGCCTTCCATGACTCTTTCGGCCATGATCGAAAAAAAAAGGAGGCAACCATGCCAGTTATCAAAATCTCAGGAATGTCCTGCGCCCACTGCACGGGTTCCGTGACCAAAATTTTACAGACAACGCCCGGCATCTCCAACATTTCCGTGACCCTTGACCCCGGTCAGGCCAGCTTCGACGCCGACCCAGAGGTCAATCTCGATCAGGTCAAGGACGCCTCCGCAAGATCGGCTTTGACCCACAGGACTAGGGCATGTTTCCAACCTTGCGCAAGCTGATCCTGCTCGTTCTGGGCATCCCGTTCGTGATCCTCGGCACCCGCTTCCTCCTGGACGCGGGTCAAAGCGCCCTGATCCATTTCGCCGCCGAGTCCTGGAAACCGATCACGGTCGAGGTCCTTTCCGTGGAGCATTTCTCGGGCGCGGACCAGGCGCTGGGAAACCAGACTGTGGTCCATTACCAGTACGAATTCGAAGGCCAGGCCCTTGAGGGGCAATTTTCGTGCATCGGCGACGAATGTCCGCAAACGGATCTGCATCTGTCCCTGCGCGCGGCCCAGGACGAAAAACGCCCCGTTTCGGCCCTGGTCAATCCGGACGACCCCGCGCAGTCCCTGCTCTACCGACACCTTTACATGCCCCTCTTCCTGCTCAAGGCAGGGGTCGGACTTTTCTGCTTCCTGACCGGCAGCGTGTCCGTCATCTTCGGCGTCTATCTGCTGAGCGGCGCAGGCGCCGCCAAGGGAGGCAAATGATCCACGTCGTGGCGCACGTCACCCTCAAACGCAAAACGGCTCCGCTCTTTCTGCGCGAATTCCGCGATCTGGCCGTCCTGGTCCGCCAGGAACCGGGTTGCGTGGACTATTTTCCGGCCCAGGATGTCGACATGGCCCTTGAAAACCAGCATCTTGGCCCGGATTCGGTCACGGTGCTTGAAAAATGGGCCAGCCGCAAAGCTCTTGAGAGCCACCTGCGCTCCGGCCACATGCGCGGGTTTCAGGAGAGAATAAAAGACATCGTACTCGACACGCGACTGATCATCGTCGAAGAGGTCTAGAAAAAAAACAGGGCAAGGCAATGCTGAAATCAAAGGCTTGCCGCCTGCCTACACGTTCCCGATGGCCGACAAAGGAAGAGCCCCTGCCGAAGTCATTCGCGCAGGGGCTTTCTTTTTTCACGGACTGGCAGATGTTCTCAGGAACCGCGAGGCTCCCGCGCCAGCTTGAGCAGGGCGTTGATCACGCAGGCGGCGAGGCTTGAGCCGCCCTTGCGACCGACGATGGTGATGTAGGGGATGGCGTCCTGGGCCAGGAGCAACTCCTTGGATTCCGCCGCGTTCACAAACCCGACCGGCATGCCCACGATGAGCTTTGGCGGACGGGCGCCGCGCTCCATCCAGTCCAGGAGGCGATACAGGGCAGTCGGCGCATTGCCGATGACGAAAATGTCCGCCCCTCCATGAGCCATAACCTCGTCCACGGCGGCCCAGGCCCGGGTGACGCCTTCGCTTTTGGCGCGCTTGGCCACCGCCGGATCATCGATCAGGCAACGCACCGTGCATCCGAGAGGCTCAAGCCTGCGGACCGGAATGCCGGACAATGCCATGCGGGTGTCGGTCACGATGTCGGCTCCGGCCAAAAGCGCGTCCTTACCTGCCTGGATGGCGGCGGGATGAAAGCGGATGTGCGAGAGCAGATCGAAATCAGCGGTGGTGTGAATCATGCGGCGGGCGACAGCCCACTGGTCCCCTGCGAAGGGCCGGGGTTCGGGGACCTCTGCGTCGATAATGGCCAGGGAGCGGGATTCGATCTCCATGGGGGGGACGGAAACATACATGAGATATCCTTATGAAGAGGCGCCGGACAAAATGCCAAGGGGTTTCGCGGCGCGGAATCAAAACCTCATTTGGGGGAGTCTTCAAAGACCGTGATCATGAAAAGGCTTTCCTGCTCGAAAAATTCCTGCTCGATGCGACCGATCAGAGGTTCCACGACATCAAGCACGATTCTGGCGCGCTTGAAGGGCTTGTCCTCGTGACCGACTCTGATCTTGCGCACCATGCGCCCATCACAGGGGATTTCCCTGATCAGGCCAGGCTTTGGCAGCGCGCCGTCGAAATCACACACCACCCGCACCGGAAGCGCGGTCTTCAGCGTAAACACGTCGGGCAACACCGGACCGTCCAGATAAACGCGCACCCGCTCGGCGGAGCCCATGGATTCAAATTCGACGCGCACTATGCGCTGTTCCTCGAAAAGGAGGCAGCCCTTGCCGGAATTTTCCTCGAACACGGGCACGGAGACATCCGCACCGGGAGTCAGAAGCGCTGAATGAAAAATCCCGGGGTTGAGCTTGGTGAAAACATCCCGGACCTTGGCGTACTCGCCCATGGAGGTCACGCAGCCGTACTTCAGCAAAAGCTGGCGGACGCTGTCCCCCTCGACGACACGATGCACACGCACCGAATGCTCTTCGGCATGAAGATGCCCCAGTGGGCAGGATGCGAAAAGAATCCATAACAACAGATAGAAAAAACGGATTGATCTTGTCATGACCGGCAAACATCCATCATTTTAAAACGTCCGTATTTGACAACCCCGACACTACCCAAGAAATAAGAAAAAGAAAATCAATTCCATGCCATGATTTTTCACCGCAAGGACCGCTCTTTTTCGCGCCGCCCCCGTTCCTCCCCCCGATACGCCCCGCAGGGACGGCAGACAGTGAGCGCTTGGACACGGTAGCGAATTCTGGTAGTTAAAAAAAGTCGTCTCACGGCGCGCGCGGCACGAAATCCGGCAGAAAATCAAGCATCTCCAGAACGACCCACCAAGGGGAACACGAACCTCATGAGCATCCGCAACAATTCCAGCGCACAGGATCCCGAATCCGAACGTGGCGCGTGCAGGCAAGAGCTTCGTGAACTCAAAGACCGCCTCCAGGAGCAAAGCCTCGCCCGGGACCCGCTGCACGAAGACGCGGCAAAGCTGACGCAACTGGTCGCGGAACTGGACAAGGCCAAGCGGCAGGCCGAATCCGCAAGTCGCATGAAGTCCCAGTTTCTGGCCAATTTCAGCCATGAAATCCGCACCCCAATGAACGCCATCATCGGCATGACGGACGTCGTGCTGGGCACGAAGGTCACTCCCGAACAGCACCGCGCCCTGACCATCGTCAAGAACGCCTCCGAGTCGCTGCTCAATCTCATAAACGGTGTCCTTGATCTCTCCAAGATCGAGGCCGGGCAGTTCGCGCTGGAAATACGCCCCTTCGATCTGCGCGCCGAGGTCGAAAGAACCGTCAGCACGCTTGGGCTCACGGCCGCCGAGAAGGGCCTGGAACTGATCTGCCGCCTGCCCCCGGACATGCCACGCGAAATGCGCGGCGACCCCATCCGCCTGCGCCAGGTGCTCATGAACCTGCTCGGCAATGCGCTCAAGTTCACCCCCTCGGGCCATGTCTGCTGCTCCTGCGCGGTGGAACCGGACCAGACAGGCGACTGCGTGGTCCGGTTCAGGATCGAGGATACCGGCATCGGCATCCCCGAGGACAAGCAGGCCGGAATCTTCGAGGATTTCACCCAGGTGGACAGCTCCTCCACCCGCGTCTACGGCGGAACCGGCCTTGGGCTGTCCATCTCGCGCAAGCTGGTCCAGCTCATGGGCGGCGACATCTCGGTGCACAGCATCCCCGGGCAGGGCAGCACCTTCGAATTTCATACCCTCATGAGCCGGCCCAGCGCCCCGGACACGGCAAACGCAGGAATCTTCGATCACGCGGCCACTGTCCTGGTCGTGGCCAACAATCCGCTGATCCGAGCCCATATCGTGGAACTGCTCGCCTTCTGGGGGCTTGATGCCGAAACCACCGACTGCATGGAGTGCATGGGCCTTGACGGAAAAAGCGTGGACCTTGCGATCATGGACACGGACTTCGGCGACTTCGCCTGCATGGAACTCACGCTCTCGGGCGGAACCCTGCATGATGTCCCGAGCATCGTACTGACTCAGATGGGCGACAAATCGATCGCGGCCGGCGAGGGACAGATACGCGCCGTGCTGACCAAACCCCTGCTCCAGGACGAATTGCTGCGCGTCCTGGCCCAGGTTTTCGGACTGCGCCTGCACCTGCCGGACAATCAGCCCACGGAGCGCAGCCTGCCCCGACTGCGCCCGCTCGAAATCCTGCTGGTCGACGACGTGGCCACCAACAGGGAACTGGCCGGACTGCTGCTGGGCAAGATGGGGCACTCGGTGCACGAGGCGAGCGACGGCCTGGACGTGCTGACCATGATCAGCAGGCACGCCTACGACCTCATCTTCATGGACCTGCAGATGCCGGTCATGGACGGGTTCACGGCAACGGGCATCATCCGCGCCTGCGAACAGGGACTGCCAGCCCCCACGGACATGGACAACAGCTTTCTGGTCCGGGCCGTGCGCGAAAAGGTTCAGGGCACCCATACTCCCATCGTGGCCATGACCGCTCACGCCCTGCTCGAAGACAAGGAGCGCTGCCTGGGCATCGGCATGGACGGCTATCTGACCAAACCATTGCGGCTGGACGAGGTGCACGCGGTGCTCAGCGGATTCAGCGATATCCTGGACCCTTCACCGGCGCATTCCTCGCAGGCGCCGGAAGGCGAGCCGGAAATACCGTCCCGACCAGCGCCCCAGGCCGAGCCCGAAATTTTGCCCGAATCTTTCCCGGTATCCGAGCCGCAGCCATCGCCCCGGCCCACCAAAGACTATATCGCGCGCATGCTGGACTCCCTGAACGCCCAGTACGAACTCGATCGCGAAGAGGCCATGCCGTTGATCCAGAGCCTGGCCGAGACGCTGACCGCTCACGATCAGAAGTTGCGAGCTTGCCTGGAGGCAGCCGGGCCGGACAAGCTCATGCACCATGCCCACGGCATCAAGGGCCTGCTGATGAACATGGGCCTGACCGAGGAAGGTCTGACGGCAAAAAAACTGGAGAATTCGGCCCGCGCGGGCTCCGCACCCGAAGACCTGCGCCGGGAGACCGAGACCCTGCTGCTGACGACCGAAAACATTCTTGCGGAACTCCGCATCGCCCTTGGCGACGAAAACATCTGAAGGAGGCATCATGAACACCCTGACCTGGCACGGCCACTCGGCTTTTGCCATCACCAGCCAAAATCTCTCGATTCTGATCGACCCCTGGTTCGACGGCAATCCGTCGGCCAAGGCCACGGCCGAAAGCATTAGCGCCGACCTTGTCCTGGTCACCCACGACCACGGCGACCATGTGGGACAGGCCCTTGAAATCTGCCAGCGCACCGGAGCCACGCTGGGCTGCATCGTGGAGCTTGCCGCCAAGCTCAAAAGCCAGGGCCTGCCGGACAGCCAGATCCTGAACGGCATCGGTTTCAACATCGGCGGCACCGTGACCCACCAGGACATTGCGGTGACCATGGTCCAGGCCACTCACTCCTGCGAGTCGGGCGTGCCGACGGGATTCATCATCCGCCTGCCGGACGGCTACACCATCTACCATTCCGGCGACACGGGCATTTTTTCGACCATGGCCATGTGGGGCAAGCTGTACAAGATCGACCTGGCCCTGCTGCCCATCGGCGGTGTCTTCACCATGGACGCGACCCAGGCGGCCTATGCGACCATGATGCTCAGATGCAAGAAGGTCATCCCCATGCACTGGGGCACATTCCCGGCCCTGGCCCAGAACGTTGACGCATTCAGGAAGGAGCTGGACAAACTGGATCTGGGCGACGCCCTGATGCAGGTCGAAGTGGGAGTGCCGGTCGGACTGGTGGAGTGAGCCATCCGGCAAGGTCCTTGCCGAGTGGAACAAAATTGAAATGGCCCGGCCGATTATTTTCGGCCGGGCCATTTATCTTGTCGCGTCGACAAACGGACTCATCCCTGAAGAATGCTCCGCGCGTCTACAGTACAGGTGGCACGACCTCGCCGCTTGCGACCATGCGTTCGATCTGGTCCACGTCCTTGTCGCCGCGTCCCGAAAGGTTGACGATGATGATCGCTTCGGGAGGCAGTGTCGGCGCGAGACGCAAGGCATGGGCCAGAGCGTGGGAGGATTCCAGGGCCGGGATGATACCCTCGGTGCGCGAAAGCAGGAAGAAGGCGTCAAGGGCTTCCTTGTCGCTGGCGTGCACGTACTCGGCCCGGCCCAGATCCTTGAGATGGGCGTGTTCGGGGCCGACGCTCGGATAATCGAGGCCTGCCGAAATGGAATAGACTTCCGCGGCCTCACCGGCCGGGTCTTTCAGCATGTAGGAGTTGAATCCGTGCATGACCCCGGGTTCGCCAAGGCAAAGCGTGGCAGCGTGTTCGCCATAGCCAAGCCCTCTGCCGGCGGGCTCGACTCCGACGAGCCTGACCTCCTCATGGGGAATGAACTCGGAAAAAAGCCCCATGGCGTTGGAACCGCCGCCCACGCAGGCGATGCAGTAATCGGGCAGGCGGCCTTCGGCCTCCAGGATCTGCGCCTTGGCTTCCCGGCCTACGATGGACTGGAATTCGCGCACCATGACCGGATATGGGTGCGGCCCAACCGCCGATCCGAGCAGATAGAAGGTATTTTCGGCATCCTGAACCCAGGCCATGAGCGCCTCGTCCACGGCCTCCTTCAAGGTCTTCTGGCCGCTCTCGGCGGGAACGACCTTGGCGCCCATCATCTGCATGCGAAACACATTGAGCTTCTGCCGCTCCACATCCACCGCGCCCATGTGGATGGTGCACTCCATGCCCATGAGGGCCGCCGTTGCCGCAGTGGCCACACCGTGCTGGCCCGCGCCGGTCTCGGCAATGATCTTCTTCTTGCCCATGCGCTTGGCGAGCAGAATCTGGCCGATGGTGTTGTTGACCTTGTGCGCGCCCAAATGGTTCAGGTCCTCTCGCTTGAGGTAGATCTTCGCACCGCCGCAGCGCTCGGTCAGGTTGGCGCAAAAATAGAGCGGATTGGGACGGCCGGTGAACTGCTTCTGGTAGTACTCGTATTCCTTGATGAAATCCGGATCGTTGCGATAGCGTTCAAAAGCCTCGGCCAGTTCATTGAGGATGTCCTTGATCGGTTCGGGAACGAACTGTCCGCCGTAGGCGCCAAAAAAACCGTCGGCTGTGGGCATGGTCATGAGGAGTCTCCTTGGGGGTTCGAATAAAAAAAAAACCGCGGTCAGTCTGCACTGCCGCGGTTGGTATTTTGCTTATCCTTTGACGGATTTCAGGCCAAGACGCATCCCACGGCATGTATTTCATGCCGCCACCAAAGAAGGGAAACGCTGCTGGCCGTGGTATTCATGGAGAAAATGACTGCCCGCGCACTGAGCGTTTGTCAAGCCATAATCGATCGGATACACGAATGCGTCACGATCACCAAAGGAGCACCCGCATGATCACCAAAAATGAAGACGCCGTCTGGCACGAGCTCATCCCGGGCATCAGTGTCAGTACACTGGTTCATGGAGACAAGACCCTCATGGCCCGCTTTGAACTCAAGGAACACTCGTATCTCCCCATCCACTCGCACATGCACGAACAGACCGGATATCTGGTCTCGGGGCACATGACCATGACCATCGACGGAGCGGAATACCACTTCGGCCCCGGCGACAGCTGGTGCATCGCCCCGGGAGTCGAGCACGGCGCGGTCATCCACGAAACCTGTCTGGCCATCGAAGTCTTCTCCCCCGTGCGCGAGGACTACATGCCCTATCTGCCGAAGGGAAAAACATATTGATGCACGCCGACACATTTTCCCGCACCTTCACCGTGGAAGAAGCAGCCTCCGCCTGCGACACACTGGCCGGCCTGACCGGACTGCCCAAGGCCCGCATCAAAGATTGCATGGTTAAAGGCGGCGTGTGGTGGTCCCGCCCGGGGCGCTCGACCACGCGACTGCGCCGCGCGTCCACTGAAGTGAAACCCGGTGAACGTCTGGAAATCAACTACGATCCAGCGCTCCTGGCCCTGGTCCCGGCCCAGCCGGAACTCATCGCCAAGGCCAAACACTATTCGATCTGGAACAAACCGGCGGGCGTCCTGTCCCAGGGCACCCGTTTCGCGGATCACTGCACCCTGCCCCGCCTGGCCCAGGCCAAGCTTGGGTCCAGAAACGAGCTGCACCCGGTTCATCGCCTGGATCGTGAAGCACGGGGGATCATGCTCCTGGCCCACGACGGCAAGGCCGCCGCGAAGCTCGGGGAACTCTTTCGCCAGGGCGCGGTGGCCAAGGAGTATGCGGCCATCGTGCGCGGCATTCCGGACTGGACGGACCTTGAGGTCGACGAACCCCTGGACGGCAAAGAGGCCCGGTCACGCTTTCACGTCATCCAGAGCGACCCCGCCTCCGACATGACCCTCCTGCTCGCCCGCATCGAAACGGGACGCAAACATCAGATTCGCCGCCATCTCCACGGCCTGGGACACCCCGTCATGGGCGATCCCCGCTACGGCCGTGGCAACAAGCTGGTCGAAGGACTGCAACTCATGGCCAGAAGCCTGGCCTTCACCTGCCCGTTCACCAACGCTCCAAAACAATGGGCCGTACCGGATCTTCCATTTCCTCTTGTGGACTAAACCACACTTTTGAGACCACGCCCAAACACGATACATGCCCGGCATCGCAGTCGTTCCAACAAAAAGGACCTCACTTGAAAAAAAACCATGTTTTCAAGTGAGGTCTGCAATTAATTCTGTGAATTCATCCAGAACATGACCGCCTCAACACCACTTCCCACCAGCACCCCATGCTTCCTCAAGCCAGTTCAAATAATCCTCATCCAAGCAACCGCACCAACACCACTTCCCACCAGCACCGGACCGCGTTCCGCACGCAAAGCCCCATGCTCCCACAAGCCAGTTCAAAAATCCTCTACCAATAAACCGCATCAACACCATTTCCCGCCAGCACCTCAAGGTCCGGGGTCGTCATGGTCTTGAGGCGCGTCGGCTGTCTGACTGAGCCAGGCGTCGTTTGTTGAATCGTTGCCGCACGTACCGCCCCAATTTTCCACACAGCACGCAACGATTCAA
The DNA here is from genome assembly GCF_900114115.1 of Desulfomicrobium apsheronum. NCBI lineage: Bacteria > Pseudomonadati > Thermodesulfobacteriota > Desulfovibrionia > Desulfovibrionales > Desulfomicrobiaceae > Desulfomicrobium > Desulfomicrobium apsheronum. Next base: position 45,849 of record NZ_FORX01000008.1, read on the forward strand.
CTCTACGAGGCCCGCGAAGGAGTTCCGGCGGGCCTCAAGGCCATGGCGGCATCGGACCGCGTTCCGCACGCAAAGCCCCATGCTTCCTCAAGCCAGTTCAAATAATCCTCTTCCAACCAACCGCACCAAAATCACTTCCCACCAGCACCTCAAGGTCCGGGGTCGTCATGGTCTTGAGGCGCGTCGGCTGTCTGACTGAGCCAGGCGTCGTTTGTTGAATCGTTGCCGCACGTACCTCTCCAATTTCCCGCCCTGCACGCAACGATTCAACTCTACGAGGCCCGCGAAGGAGTTCCGGCGGGCCTCAAGGCCATGGCGACTCCGGACCGCGCATCGCACCAACAATCCATCTTTCATGTTCTTCTTCCAGAAAAAAAATCGTCATCCCCTTCTTCAAGGCAATGACGACTTTTTGCAAAAAACATCCTGACGTATATTCAACAAATCAATTTAAAATGAAGAATACTCTATTGGCAGCCCGGCATTGACCCATTCATCAAATCCACCATCCAGAATATACATATCTGTAAACCTCAACTTCTCCAAATCCCTCAAAGCAAGAGGAGCTTGCCTGCCTTTCTGGCAATAAAGAAGAATCTTAGACTCTCTGTCCAATTGAGAAATGATTCTCTTGAAATTTGTGGCATAATAATGAACCAGCTTTGCACCTTCAATATGGCCGTCATCGAATTCATTTTTCGACCGTAAATCAATGATTACGAATTTCGGATTATCCTTATTTTCCTCAATCAATTTCTGCGCTTCCAATGGCGGCAACAGATGTTCGCTTGCGACGGCAATTCCCGGCAAAACGAAAAGAATCCAGAAAACGAGCGCGAGCACTCCATAAAATCTTGAATTACTCATAATTTATCCGTTTGCTAAAACGTAACTGAGCGTATGTGGCTGAAATCCGACATAACCATCATCTATGTTTTTTTGCCCCACCACGCAACCAGCCAGACCTTCAAATCAGGAAGACGGCATTGCGCTGCCTCGAACACGCCTTGACTTGCCGCCTATTTTCATTCAGCAGCCCTGTTTCAAGGCAGCGGACAAGTGGCAACCCGCTTTAGAAATTCTCCCTCACCCCCGGCACGAAACTGTCGGGCTCATAGGTGGCTCATATGCTCACTATCACCAAAGAATTCTCCTTTCATGCGGCCCACCGGCTGCATCTTCGCAACCTCTCCGAGTCAGACAACCTGCGCATCTACGGCAACTGCGCCCGTCTCCACGGCCACACCTACCGGCTACAGGTCCAGCTTGCCGGACGGCCGGACGAAACGGGCATGATCCTGCATTTCGGGGAACTCAAGGGCATTGTCCAGCGAGAGGTCCTGAGCCGCTACGATCACGCGGATCTGAGCGACCTTCCCGAATATCACGACCTGCCTGCCACGGCCGAGAACATGGCCGAGCACATCTTCAGGACCCTCGACCGCGCCCTGGTTTCCAACCGTTTCCGGCTTGAGCAGGTCACGGTTTTCGAGACCCAGACCGCCTGGGCTACCCGGTCCCGGGATGGAGGTGAACATGCTTGAGGTCAGCGAAATATTCGTCTCCCTGCAAGGTGAAGGCCCGCTTGCGGGTCGGCCTGCCGTCTTTGTCCGCCTGGCCGGGTGCGTACCGCCATTTTGCGAATGGTGCGACACTCCGCAAGCCCTCGGAGGCGGACGCCGCATGAGCGTGGAAGCCATCGAAGACGAAATCGCCCGGCATCCTCGGGCGCTTGTGGTCATCACCGGCGGCGAACCCTTTCTGCAGTGGGACACGGGGCTTGAGCGACTGGCCCGTGCGCTTGGTGCCTCCAGCCGTCAGGTGCAGTACGAAACCAGCGGCAAGGCGGGCATCCCGGCTAATTCCGGAGGTTTTGTGGTCTGTTCCCCCAAACCACTCCACGCACCGGTGCTTGATCCGGACTCCTTGTCCCGGGCGGACGCCTTCAAGTTCGTGGTCGAGGAGGACATCTCCCCTGTGCTCGACTTCGTCGCCGCCCACGGCATCGATGCCCGCAAGGTCTGGCTCATGCCTCTTGGAGCAACAAGACAGGATCAGATGCGCCGCATGGCTCCTGTCTGGGAGTTGTGCGTGCGCCACGGCTTCAATTTCTCGGCGCGCCTGCATGTTCTGACATTCAACGACAAAAGGGGTGTATGATGGATGCGGTGATCGTCCTCTCCGGCGGCATGGATTCCGCCGTCCTTCTGGCTCATGAACTCTCGCTTGGAACACGGGTCGCGGCGCTGAGTTTCGACTACGGCTCCAAACACAACCCGCGCGAACTGCCCATGGCGCGGGAAATCTGCGCACGCCTGAACGTGGGGCACAAGGTTGTCGGGCTGCCGTTCATCAACGAACTTTTCGCCTCATCCCTGCTTCAGTCGGGAGAAGCCATCCCGGAAGGCGCCTACGACGCGGACTCGATGAAAAGTACCGTGGTCCCGTTCCGCAACGGCATCCTCATCGCCATCGCCGTGGGCTACGCCGAATCCGTCGGGGCCTCCCGCGTGCTCATCGGGTCGCATTCAGGGGATCATCACATATATCCCGACTGCCGGCCTGAGTTCAACGCAGCCATCGATGAGGCCGCAAGGCTGGGCACGGACGACGCGGTGCGTGTGGCATTCCCCTTCTCCGCGATGGACAAACGCGAAATCGGCGACCTGGGACGAACCCTGGGCGTTGATTTCGCCCGGACCTGGACCTGCTACAAGGGTGGGGAACTGCACTGCGGGACCTGCGGTGCCTGCGATGAGCGTAAATTCGCCCTGCGTCACGACCAGGGCCTCGATCCGACGCGATACCTAAAATAAGGGAGAGACAAAAATGCCCCATTCAAGCCGCATGGTTCTTGGCAGACAGGTGGATTACAATCGGCGCTACGATCCGGACCAGCTCTGTCCCATCCCCCGGTCCCTCGGGCGCGAGGCAGCCGGGATCGAAGGCGCGGAAACTTTCGGCCATGGCGTGGACATCTGGAACATCTTCGAGCTCTCCTGGCTGAACGCGTCAGGCAAGCCGCTGGTGGCCATGGCCGAAGTGCGGGTGCCATGGAACTCGCCCTGCCTCATCGAATCGAAATCACTCAAGCTCTATTGCAACTCCTTCAACATGACCGCCCTTGAAAGCGCTGACGAACTTCGCCTGACCATGACGCGCGATCTCTCGCGGGCCGCCGGAGCGGATGTGACGGTACGGATCATCGCCGCTGAAGAGTTCTCGCAATGCACGCTGGCCGAGCCCGAAGGAACATGCATCGACGGGCTGGACATCACGGACTTCACCTATGAACCCGATGCGGCCCTACTCGGAACCGCGTCAGACTCTGCGCGCGAAACCCTCTTCACCCGGCTGTTCCGCTCCTGTTGCCCTGTGACCGGCCAGCCGGATTGGGCCACGCTGCGCATCACCTATGCCGGTCCGCGCATCCTGCACGACGGCCTGCTGCGCTACCTTGTCTCGTACCGGGAACATCAGGGTTTTCACGAGGCCTGCGTGGAGAAGATTCATGCCGACATCCACCGGCACTGCGGTGCGCAGGAGCTTGAGGTCAGCGCGCGTTTCACCCGGCGCGGCGGCCTGGACATAAGTCCTGTCCGATCGACCCGCCCCGGTCCGTGGCCGAATCCGCGCGATCCCCGCCAATAAAATCAGCCCGCGCACACCACGCTTTTAAGCCGATCCTGAAATCATGGCACACTGCCTGATCCGCGAATCGACCCTCGCGGTTCAGGCGTCCTAACCCTCCGAAAGTTCAGAGTTTGCGGCTCATTTGGACGCGGCATTGCCAAATATTCCCCCCCGCGCTATGGATTCATAAACCAGCAAATTCCGATTGCATCACCCCGCGCAGCCCCATTTCCACACCGCCCTTCTGCTCATCCCTTTGCGTAAGCCTGGTTACAGGCAACTGTTTTCATTGGTCCTTTCACTTTTTTTCACGGAGGTCGGCATGACACGACAATTGTCTTTCAAAGCGCAGCAGCGTGAGGTGGAGCCGCATTTTCGAAGCCAGATCGATGCGGCCGAGTCAACGGAAGACGTGAAGAAATTTTATGAACGAACGATTTTTGATTTCCTGAACAAGGCCATCGGGGATCAGATTGAAATCGAGCCCGGAGACGTGGTGCTCGATCCTGAAGAAAAACAGGGCTATCAGGTCAGCCAAAGATTGCGGGAAGACGATGATTTCAACAGGATGCACGAGGAATCCGATTTGCCCGCCATCATGCTGCTGTTGACCGAGCGGGCCCTGAACAGGCACAAACATCTGGTCACCAAGCAACCGGACAAGACCGAAATAAAAATATTCCAGGTTCCGGGACCGCGCAGAAACTGATCTCCGTGACGATCCGTGCAACCAGAACCGCAAGCGCCGTGGACACTAGGCGCTCTTTTCCTGAACCGGCGTTACAAGCGGACACGCCATAACCGGGAGCGATCATGCGACGAGCGATCAAAGCCATCTACAAGGGGGAACCCGTGACCGAAGGAGCGGGAGTGAAGCTGCGACGGGTTTTCGGCTATTACGAAGCCCCTGATTTCGACCCCTTCCTCATGTTCGACGACTTCAGGTCCGACAGGCCCGAGGATTTCAAACGCGGCTTCCCGTGGCATCCGCACCGGGGCATCGAGACCATCACCTATGTCATCAAGGGAGATGTCGAACACGGCGACAGCATGGGCAACACGGGCGTCATCTCCAGCGGCGACGTGCAATGGATGACTGCGGGCTCCGGCATTGTCCATCAGGAAATGCCTAAAGGCGACGCAAACGGCTCCATGCACGGCTTTCAACTCTGGGCCAATCTGCCGGCGGCCGAAAAAATGATGGTTCCGCGCTACCGTGGACTGACCGCTGCGCAGATCCCCCAGACCACCCTTGACGACGGCACGCTGATCAAGGTCATCGCCGGTCAAGTCGGGGACGTGCACGGCCCCATGGACGACATAGTCATCCAGCCGAAGTATCTGGATTGCCTCGTCCCCTCCGGGATCGGATTCACCCACGCCCTGCCCGGCGACCACACCGCATTCATCTACGTCATCGAAGGCGGGGGCACGGTGGAAGGCCAAGCGGTGACCAACCGCGACCTGGTCCTCTTCGGACCCGGGGACTCCCTGGCCGTCAAGGCAGGTCCGGAAGGCATCCGTTTCCTGCTGATCAGCGGGCTCCCTTTGGGCGAACCCATCGCCTGGCGCGGGCCCATCGTCATGAACACCAAGGCCGAGCTCGACCTTGCCTTCAAGGAATACCACGAAGGAACTTTCATCAAGCACCCCGTCAACCAGCCCCTCTAAAAAGCTTGCAGACCCGGAAAGTACGGGTCTGCAAGCTTTTTATCACCCGCATTGATGCACCCCGGCCTGTTGGTTTCCGAAGCGATCGACCCCAAGCGATTCATTTTTTTGTCAAACGTTGCCAAAAGACGCCGGGAGAGTTATGTTTTTTACAAAACATCGTCTGAGCGACTTCCGACAGTTCAATCCGCGATACTTCCACACTATTTCTCGCTTGATACAGACGACGTGATTTTGCCTTGCATGGAGGATAAGACAAACCTGTATTAAAGGAGGATGAAAGCATGAAGATCCTGGCGGCTCTCGATCAATCGACCTACGCAACTCTGGTGCTCAAGAAAGCAATGGAAACCGCGGCCAAGGAAAACGCGGAACTCACGGCTCTGACCATTTCCACCGCGCCCTACAACAACCTGTATCTTGGAGAACTTTCAGGGGAGTTTCAGGAAAAGATACGCCAAGGCGTTCAGGAAACCGTGCAGCGCATCAAGGATCAGGCCACGGCCGCCGACGCCAAGGTGAATGTGGTCGTGCAGGAAAGCCCGTCTCCAGCCGACGCCATCGTCGAATATGCCGAAAAGAACGGAATCGACCTCATATTCATCGGAAACAAGGGGGCCGGAGCGGTTGAACGCTTCCTCATCGGCAGCGTCTCAAGCAAGGTTGTTTCGCACTCCCCATGCTCGGTCATGGTCATCAAGAAATAAGCAGGACAGGCGTGATCCCGGGCACAGACCGGCACGTCACCACGTCAAAAAGCCCGATTTGATCGGGCTTTTTGACGTGTACCGGCGCTTGCTGCGCCGAATCGGAAAGGGATGCTGAAAATCAGCACGCCAGCGTATGCAACGCATTCAAGATACCGTCCCTGTTGATGCCCAGCCTGACCCGCAGTTCCTTCTGGCTGCCGTGCTCGACGAACCGGTCGGGAACGCCAAGGCGTCTCACGCGCAGGTTTGAAAGCGCGTCGTGATCGGCCAAAAGCTCAAGCACAGCGGAACCGAACCCTCCGGGCAAGGCGTTCTCCTCGACCAGAAGCATGAAGGGCTGCGATGCGGCCAAGGCCAGCAGTTGCTCTTCGGGCAGGGGTTTGACGAAACGGGCGTTGAACACGGCCACTTCCTTGCCAGTCTCCTCACACAGCATACGCGCCGCTTCCAGCGCGGGATTGACCCGGCTGCCGAGCGCCACGACGACTCCATCCGTGCCCTCGCGCAGCAGTTCACCCTGTCCGATGGGCAGGATCATCGGCGTCTGAACCAGAGGCGCGCCTTCGCCCACTCCGCGAGGATAACGCAGGGCCACGGGGCCTTCAAAAGCCAGGGCCGTGGCCAGCATGTGCTGCAATTCGGGTTCATTGCGCGGAGCCATGACCACCAGATTGGGGATGTGGCGCAGAAAAGACAGGTCGAAGACGCCGTGATGTGTGGCTCCGTCCTCCCCCACCAGACCGCTCCGATCCAGGCACAGGGTCACGTTCAGATTCTGCAGACAGACGTCGTGCACGATCTGATCGTAGGAGCGCTGCATGAAGGTCGAATAGATGGCGACCACAGGCTTCATGCCCTGGGAGGCGAACCCGGCGGCAAAGGTCACGGCGTGTTGTTCGCAGATGCCGACATCGAAAAAACGTTCCGGATATGTATCCGCGAAGCAGCTCACTCCGGTGCCTTCGGGCATGGCGGCGGTGATGGCCACGACGCGCTCGTCCTTCTCGGCCAGCTTGCACAGGGTGGAACCGAAAACCTCAGTGTAGCTCGGCAGCGAGCAGGCGTCGAACTTTCGGGCCGCGCCGGTCTCTGGCTCGAAACAACCCACGCCGTGATAAAAGGTCGGATTGGTTTCGGCGGGCGCGTAGCCCTTGCCCTTCTTGGTCAGGACATGAACCAGAATCGGTCCCTCAAGCTCCCTGGTTTGCTGGAACACGTTGGTCAGCATGCGCATGTCGTGCCCCTGCAAGGGACCGATATACGTAAAGCGAAAAGCCTCGAAAAGCATGCCCGGCGTAAAGAAGCTCTTCAGGGAGTCCTCGCTGCGACGGGCGTATTCGGCGATGTCGTCGCCGATCTTCGGAATCTGACGCATGATGCTCTCGGCTTCCTTCTTGAACCGCTGCACCCAGCGCTTGGACAGCTTCCGGCTGAGGAATGACGACAGCGCCCCGACATTGCGCGAGATGGACATCTCGTTGTCGTTCAGCACCACCACCAGATCCTTGCCCAATCCGCCGGCCTGATTGAGGCCCTCGTATGCGAGCCCGGCGGTCATGGAGCCGTCGCCAATGACGGCCACGACCTTGTGGTCCTGATGAGCCAGGTCGCGGGCCGCAGCCATGCCCAGGGCTGCGGAGATGGAGGTCGAGGAGTGGCCCACGCCGAAGTGGTCGTAAGGGCTCTCACAAATGCGGGGAAAACCGCTGATGCCGTCCAACTGGCGCAGGGTGTGGAAACGATCCAGGCGGCCGGTCAGGAGCTTGTAGGCATAGGCCTGATGACCCACGTCCCAGACGATGCGATCGCGGGTGGGATTGAAGACGCGCAACAGCGCCATGGTCAGTTCGACCACGCCAAGAGACGGGGCCAGATGTCCACCCGTGGCGGACACGGTCTGAATGATCATGCGGCGAATCTCTTCGCCAAGCCTGGTCAGTTCCTTTTCATCCAGGGTCTGCACATCGCCGGGACTCTTGATGGCGAACAGAGTGGGAAAAAGTTCCTGCAGGGTTTGCTCAGTCATTTATGCTCCTAATGCGTTCGATCCAAAATATAGAGGGCCACGGCCCGCAGAAAATCGGCGCGGGGGTGCGAAAATCCCGACAGCGCGGCCAAGGCCTGATCCACGCTCTGTCTGGCCAGAACCCGGCTCTGGTCAATGCCTAGCAGGGCCGGATAAGTCGATTTGCCCTGGGCCTCGTCACTGCCCACAGGCTTGCCGAGGGCCGCCTCGTCCCCGACCACGTCCAGGATATCGTCCGTGACCTGAAAGGCCAGCCCGATGGCCCGGCCGTATTCCGAGGCCAAGGCCTGGTCGGAATCGCCGCCACCGCCAAGAATGCAGCCCGTGACACAGGATGTCTCGATCAGCGCCCCGGTTTTCTTGGCATGCATCTCGCGCAGTTGCGCCAGATTTGCGGTCTTGCCGGTCAGGCCCATGTCCAAAACCTGGCCGCCGACCATGCCACGCGGACCGGCAGCAGTCGAGAGGTGAAAAATGGCCTTGAGGATTCTGTCCGGTTGCAGTTCAAGCGACGAGGCCAGGGTGAAGGCCTCGGTCAACAGGCCGTCTCCGGCCAGGATGGCCGTGGCTTCGTCGAACTGCTTGTGATTGGAGGGCTTGCCCCGGCGCAGGTCGTCGTCGTCCATGGCCGGCAGGTCGTCATGAATGAGGGAATAGGTGTGGATGCACTCGATGGCGCAGGCGAAATCAAGCACCTTGTCCTCCCGGCCTCCGACCAGTTCCGCCCAGGCCAGACAGAGCACCGGACGCAGCCGCTTGCCCCCGGCCATGAGCGAATAGTTCATGGAGGCGGCCAGCATTGCGGGGGTCCGGCCGTCGCTGAAAATCGTGCCCAGGCGGGATTCCACCAGGGCGCCAAGAGCCCCAAGTTCGACCTTCATTTCTCGCGGATTCATGCCTCGTCTCCCGATACACCGGACTCCGCCGAGGGCTCCTGACCGGCGCTCTCCACGATAATGCGGGCCTGCTCAAGTTCCGCGCCGCACTCCCTGGAGAGACGCACGCCTTCCTGAAAGAGCTTCACGCCCTGCTCAAGAGGCAGGTCCCCGCCTTCAAGCAGCGCCGTGATCTCCTTGACCCGCTCCAGCCGCTTTTCGAAAGTTTGCTGTGTTTTAGCCATGTCTTGCCTTTTTTATTGGACGGAATTTGTGAAAAAGAGAGCCGCCGGATCCATCGCCAGATCGAGCACATAAAGGCCCAGATGCAGATGCGGACCGGTGACCCGCCCGGTCTGGCCCGCAAGTCCGATGACTTCCCCGGCCTCGACCATGTCGCCCTGGCTGACCTTGAACTCGTCCAGATGCATGTAGACCGTGAACACCCCCAGACCGTGATCAAGAAAAACAGAACGCCCGCCGTAATAGTGATCCGCAGCCAGCACGATCCGCCCGGGCGCGGCGGCCCGCACGGGATCTCCCAGCGCGGCCCGCAGATCGAGTCCGCGGTGGGGATTGCGTTCCAGATCGTTGAAAAATCGCTTCAGGCCGTAGGCGCTGCTCACTCCGCCCGGAACGGGGCGCATGAACGGCAGGACCAGGTGGTTATCCGGCGAAACCGTGGCCAGGACCGCGCGCACCTCGGCATTTTCCCTCGCGATACGCTCCTGCACCGCCGCCGGAGGGCTGGCCATTTCCGTCGGCACGGTCAGGCGCTGCTCGGGAAATTCGCGATCCTCGATCAGGATCGAGGTCTGTACGGCCAGGGGATCAAGGCCCAGCTTGAGGATACGCAGGGTCTCGGTGCCGGGTTTGGACTTCAGGACATCCGTGCCGAGCAGGAATTCCACGCTCGATTTCCCGGCCCCCGGGACTTGCAGCGTCTTCCCGGCCCACTCCACGCGAAGCCTGTCCAGAGGCGCGTCGGACTCGACCCTGACCACAAAGGGCAGGCCAATGCCGATGACCTCGGGGCATTCCAGACGAAGCTGCGCGGCGTGCAGGGCAGCACCCTGCATGACCGGAAACGTCAAGAACGCAAGCATGAAAAAAAGAACGCATCGCAACATCATGGCAGCACCTCCGCTGAAAATTCCCCGTCCGCGACCTGCACGCGGATTTCATCCCCCGCCCGCACATCTTCTCGCGAACGCACAAAACCGGCCGATCCCCGAACCAAAGCGTAGCCTCGCGCCAACGGAGCGGCCGGGTCAAGAGCGGCGAGGCGGCCCTCAAGTCCGCGCAGGACCTCCAGGCGGATGCGCACAAAACGTGCTCCGGCCTGCTCCAGGGCCGCGTCGGCGCGATCCAGATCGGATCGCAGGGAGAGCAATGCGGCCGGGCCAAAGGAGCGGTGCATGCGATCCTCCAGACGCGCCAGGGTCGTGGCACGACTTTCCATCTGCGTCCGGGCGGCCTGACGCAGGCGGTCCTGAAGCCGCTCCAGCTCAAAGCCCCAGCGCTCGATGCGCCGGGCCGGAGAATGCCAGTTCAGCCCCTGCACCTGCAGTTGCAGGCTCCGCTCACGTGCGTCCAGCAAACGGTCCATGCCTCGGGTCAAGGCCAGGAAAATCTCGTCGGTCTGCTGACGCAGCACGCCGCGCTCGGTCCACAAAAGCTGCGCCGCGTGCGAGGGCGTGGCCGCGCGCTGATCCGCCACCAGGTCCGCGATGGTCGTGTCCACCTCATGCCCGACCCCGCAGACCACGGGCAGTCGTGAGCGGAAGATGGCCTCGGCCACGGGTTCGGTGTTGAAGGCCCACAGATCCTCAAGAGAGCCGCCACCGCGAATGAGCACGATGACCTCGGCCCAACCGTCGCGGTCGGCGCGGTCCAGTGCGGCGGAAATCTGGGCCGAAGCGCTCTCGCCCTGCACCAGGCTCGGGTACACCCTAATGGTGGCGCCATATCCCCGCTCACCGGCGATACGCAAAAAATCCTGCAAGGCCGCACCCTGGGGGGCCGTGACCACGGCCACCCGGCGCGGATTGCGCGGCGGCGTCATCTTGCGGTCCGGATCGAAATACCCCTTGCCGGCCAGCTTGGCCTTCATGGCCTCGAAGGCCACGGCCAGCTCGCCCATGCCCTGCCCCTGCACAAGCTCCGCCACGAGCTGATAGGCCCCGCGCGGCGGATACACGTTCATGCGTCCGGCCACGAGCACTTCCTGCCCGTCGGAAAGCTGAAAAGGCTCTCCGCTCTCAACCTCTCCGGTGACAGGATTGACCCGCTCGCCGCCGTCAGCGGCGCCCTTGGGCTGAGCCCCCTTGAACCAGACCACGCTCAGGGTGGCGTCATCGTCCTTGAGGGAAAAATACACATGCCCGGACGGAGGCCTGGAAAGGTTCGAAACCTGCCCACGCACCCAGACAAAAGGAAACTCACCCTCAAGGACATCCTTGACGGCTTGGGTGAGGGTGCGGACGGAGAATATGTGCATGGACGGCTTCTTTTATTCGCTTTGCCGCGCCTGCGCGGCCTGAGTTTCTCGGTCCAGTTCCCGGCGCAGTTCCTCTTCGCTCGGCAGCACCAACCTGTATTTACTGGCGAATAGATGTTCGCTTTCATGCAATACTGAATACCTGACAACCGAGTGATCCCTGCTGCCGCACAGCAATATCCCAACAGTCGGGTTGTCGCCCTCCCCGCGTCGCAAATCGTCATACAGACGCACATACATGTCCATCTGACCGATGTCCTGATGCGAAAGATGACCTGTCTTCAGATCGATCAACACAAAACACTTGAGCACATAATTATAGAACACGAGGTCAATATAAAAATCCTGCGTTTCAGTGCTGACGCGCTGTTGACGTGCGACAAAGGCAAAGCCCTTGCCAAGCTCCAGCAGAAATTGCTGGAGCTTGTTCATGAGCGCCTGCTCCAAATCAGACTCCAGCAACCCTGCCAAATCACGAACGCCCAGAAATTCCAACATGACCGGATCGCGTACAAAATCACGTGGCGAACCGATCTCCGACCGCATCTGCTCTCGGGAATCTTCGAGCAACCTCTGCTTATCCTTGCTGGACAACAGGCGTTCGTAAAACAAGGTGCCTATCTGCCGCTCTAAAACCCGCGTGCTCCAATTCTGCCCCGCCGTTTCGTCCATATACCAGTTGCGGGCCTCCGCTGAATCCACCCGCAGCAGCAGGCGATAATGCGTCCAGCTCAATTCGGAACGCACTGCGTTCCAATTTGGGAAGCACTGAAAAAAAGCCCGCATATTCCGTAAGTTACGCTCATCAAACCCTTTGCCGAATTCCTGGGTCAGCGCGTCCGCCAAATTGGATAACAACCGCTTACCATAATTAGCTCGAGCCTGCCCGCCCTGTTCGAACTCAACGATATGCCTGCCGATCTGCCAATACGTTTGCACCTGTATGGTATCAACGCTGCGCAGCACCTGCTGCCGCGACTGACGGATCAAGTCCCGGAGCGTATTCACGAGACTGGTTGAATCAGCCGTCTCCGGCAGTACAGGCTTTTTCATGCTACGATCCCTGCTCTCCGCTTACCGGGTAACTGGAAGGTCTCACCGGTGATTGTGAGGATGTATTTGCCCTCAAGGACATCCTTGACGGCTTGGGTGAGGGTGCGGACGGAGAATATGTGCATGTTGGATGATATCCGTTGGGCCGGACCGGCGCGACAGTGTCGCATCAGTCCGGCTCGCTGCGGCGGCAGGTTATGCCAGTCCCCACTCCTTCATCACTTCCTTGCGCCATTCCAGAATCGCATTCCGCCAATCCGCCACGGACAGCTCGCGCTTCTCGCCCGTCTTGCGGTTCTTGGCCTCAAGCACGCCCCGCTCCAGGCCCTTGCCGCCGATGACGATCTGCATGGGGGAGCCCAGCAGGTCGGCCTCGTTGAACTTGACGCCCGGACGTTCATCGCGGTCGTCGAACAGGGTGTCGATGCCCTGGCCCTCCAGCCAGTCGTGGATTTCGCGGCCCATGGTCATGACCTTTTCGTCCTTGGTGGACATGGCCAGGATGTTGACTTCAAAGGGGGCGATAGACGGCGGGAAGATCATGCCGTTCGCGTCGTTGTTCTGCTCGATGCTGGCGGCCACCACGCGGCTCACGCCGATGCCGTAGCAGCCCATGATGAGGACCTGCTCCTTGCCGTTCTCGTCCAGGAAAGTCGCATTCATGGACTTGGAATACTTGGTCCCGAGCTTGAAGACATGGCCGACCTCAATGCCCTTGGGCATGGTCAGGGAGCCGCCGCAGGCCGGGCAGGGGTCGTCCAGGGTGATGGAGCGCAGGTCCGCGTAGCCCATGGGCGCGGCGTCCGTGGACAGGGTGATGTCGCGGCGCGGGTCAACGTGAACAAGGTGCGCGTCGGCGGCGTTGGCTCCGCAGACGAAATCCGTGCCCGCCGCGATCTCGTGGTCCGCGTAGATGGCGTCGACCGAAAGGCCGACCGGCCCGGCAAAGCCCACGGGCGCGCCGGTCCAGGCCACGACCTGTTCCGGGGTGGCCAGTTCGACGTTGGTCGCGCCGAGGAGGTTTTTCAGCTTCACGTCGTTGACCTCGCGGTCGCCGCGCAGCAGCACGGCCACGGATTTGCCGTCCACGTCGAAGAGCAGGGTCTTGATGACCTGGGTCGTGGACACGGCCAGGAACCCGGCCACGTCTTCCACCGTGTGCTTGCCCGGAGTGGTCACCTGCTCATACGCGGCGCAGGTCTGCGTGCACATGGGCTGGGGCTTTGTCTCGGCCTTCTCGAGGTTGGCCGCGTAGGAACAGGACGTGCACACGGCCAGGGTGTCCTCGCCCGTGTCGGCCAGGACCATGAACTCGTGCGAAAAACTGCCGCCGATGGCGCCCGAGTCGGCGCTGACGGCGCGGAACTCCAGGCCCAGGCGGGTAAAGATGCGCTCGTAGGCGTCGTACATGGCCTGGTAGCTGGCGTTTACGCCCTCGTCGTCCTTGTCGAAGGAGTAGGCGTCCTTCATGATGAACTCGCGGCCGCGCATGAGGCCGAAGCGCGGGCGGATCTCGTCGCGGAACTTGGTCTGGATCTGGTACAGGTTGATGGGCAACTGCCGGTAGGAACGGACCTCGCCCCGAACAAGATCAGTGATGACCTCTTCATGCGTGGGTCCGAGGCAGTAGTCGCGGCCGTTACGGTCTTTCAGACGCAGGAGCTCCTTGCCGTAGAAATCCCAGCGCTCGCTCTCCTGCCACAGGTCGGCCGGCTGCACCATGGGCATGGAGATTTCCTGGGCCCCGGCCCGGTTCATCTCCTCACGCACGATGTTTGCGACCTTGTTGATGGCGCGAAGGCCCAGCGGCATGTAGGTGTAGATGCCGCTGGTCAGCTTGCGGATCATGCCCGCGCGCAGCAGGAGCTTATGGCTGATGACCTCGGCCTCGGCCGGGGTTTCTTTCAGGGTGGGAACGTAGAATTTGCTGAACAGCATGGGGGATGTCTCCTCGCTATGGATATAACTTATTAATATGTTGAAAAATATATTTCTCGTTCACGTTTGCGACAGCCCGTCACAAACGTGAAGCTGCTCACGAAAACTGCAAAAGCGCCCGCCTGACAACTTTCGTCCGGCCGGTTCAATTCTTAGGCCTGCCCCTCTTCTTCCGCCTGCTCCGCAAGCCTCTCCGCAAGCTCCAGCAAGCCGGTGCCGCGCACGAGGCCGTCGGTGAAGCGCCACGGAATGCCGGAAAATCCGGTCTGGGCTCCGACCAGGGCGCCCGTCAGGATGGCGCGGGCCTGATTCTGCCCGCCGCCGTTCACGGCGTGCAGCACGGCGGATTCGAAGTCGTCGCGGAAGCGCGCCGCCAGATAGTACGCTGCGGGCAGCTGATGGTAGATGGCGCAGGGCATGCCATAGACCAAGGAAACCTTCCAGGCCGGTTCGATGCGCACGTCCGGGTCCTCGGCTGCGGCGGCCATGTAGGCCGGGGACAGGAGCGCATCCGGCGAGGCGAAACGCCCGGCGCGCGGCGGGTCGGGGTCGCCTGGTCGTGGCGGCTGGAGGTTCTCGCGGGTCACGGCGTGGAACGGCAGCGCCCCGGTCTTGACCAGCTTCATGAGCCGGTCCGAAATATTCGCGTCCAGGGCATGACCCTGCACCAGTTGCCCGAGCACGGCGCCGTAGGCCACGGTCATGGACAGGACCACGTCATCGGCCTGGGTCAGGGCGGCGTTACCGGCCACGGCGGTGGCGAGCTGCGCAGGGTCGAGGGCGTAGCGCACGGCGATGGCCAAGGTGCGCTCGATGGCCTCGGTGGTGTCGGCCTGTCCTGCGGTCTGCCCCCACGGCAGCTTCTGCCTGACCCGCCGCCGCCAGGCTTCGCGGATGGACTGGCTGGTGTAGCCCCCCGGGCCGCTCACGGGGGTGCCGTCGAGCAGGGGAAAGAGCTCATTGTCCATGCGCTGGCAGAAATCCTCGGCATCGTAGCCGCCGCGCTCCACCAGGGACGCCAGGGTCAGTTCGAGGATGAACCCCGCCTGGGACTGCTCGCCCGCCCGCAAACCATCGTGATAGCGGCCGGGCATGGGGGCGGTGTAGCCGTCGATCCAGTCGCCGTAGTCGCGGCGCAGATCGTCCAGATTGTAGTACCAGTGCGGGCCAAGAGCCAGGGCGTCCCCAATGAAAGCCCCCATGACGGCCCCGATGGCACGATCCTGAAAATCCTTACCAGGCATGTCTCACCTCCGAAAAGCAAGCAATTGCGCCAGTCGGCATAAGTGGGCGCGGGTTCATGCTCCGGCCCGCCGCTCATCCAGAAATTTTTCCAGCTCCTCCATGAAGGCGGGCAGCAGCTCCGCCCTGCCCTTCACCTTGCGCACGACCTCGCCCTTGCGGAAGATGAGGCCCGAGTCCCGCCCCCCGGCCACGCCGATGTCGGCCTCGCGTGCCTCTCCGGGGCCGTTGACCACGCAGCCCATGACCGCCACGGTAAAGATCTCTTCCACCCCGCGCAGACGGTCCTCGACGGCGGCGGCCAGTTCGATGAGCCCGATCTCGGTGCGGCCGCAGGTCGGGCAGGACACGATCTCCGGGCCCCTGGCCCGCAGGCCCAGGGCGCGCAGGATCTCCCAGGCCACCAGCATCTCTTCCACCGGATCGGCGGTGAGTGACACCCGAAGCGTGTCGCCAATGCCCTCGGCCAGCAGAATCCCCAGCCCCACCGATGACTTGACCGCCCCGCGCATGGCCGTCCCGGCCTCGGTCACGCCGATGTGCAGCGGATAGTCCACAGTTTTCGCCATGAGACGATACGCGGCCACCGTGCCGAGCACACTTGATGATTTGAGCGAAATCTTGATAGCGTCAAAGCCTCTCTCTTCGAGCAGACGCACATGTTCAAGGGCGCTCTCGACCATGGCCGCCGGAGTCGGGCCGCCGTGTTTACGCAGCAGATCCTTGTCCACGGAACCGCTGTTCACGCCGATGCGGATGGGCACTCCGGCCGCGCGGGCCGCGTGCACCACGCGATCGACCTTGTCCGCGCCGCCGATGTTGCCGGGATTAATGCGCAGCCCCCGCACCCCCGCCTCCACGGCCTGCACGGCCAGGCGGGAGTCGAAGTGGATGTCCGCGATGAGCGGCACGGGCGTGGCGGCGCAGATTTTTTTCAACGCCATGGATGCTTCAAGATCCAGCACGGCCAGGCGCACGATCTCGCAACCGGCCGAGGCCAGGGCCGAAATCTGGGTCAGAGTCGCGTCCACATCGCGGGTGTCCGTGTTGGTCATGGACTGCACGCGAACGGGATTGTCGCCGCCGATGCCCACGTCGCCCACAAACAGGCTGCGGGTCCTGGCGCGTGGAGCCGGGATGGGCGTATCCACAAAATGTTCCGGACAATGATGCAAGGAGGCTTCTGGGGTTGTCATGGCGGGGGAGCGTAATGAATTTGACTCTCAAAGCCAAGGACGGGAAATCCGAAAATATCCCCCCGCTGTCAGCTAGGCGACAGACATAAAATCGTGCAATGGTCTAGCATGGCCCAAGTGAATCGACAAAGAATGGCATGATGGATTCCATCACCCCAAAGTCCGGCGAAAGGCCGCGAAACCAAAAGGAGGACAAGCATGGCCAAGGAAAGAGAAATCCAGGATCTGAGTCCCTGGGAAGACGCTCAGAAAATGATCGCCAAGGCCGGACGCGAGGGAGTGAACCTCATCTGGGACCGGCTGAAAGACCAGACGCCCCACTGCACTTTCTGCGAACAGGGGCTGAGCTGCAGCAAATGCGTCATGGGCCCCTGCCGCATCAACCCCAACGGCGGGCCCAAGAAGAAATACGGCGTGTGCGGCGCCGACGGCGACCTGACCGTGGCCCGCAACTTCGGCCGTTTCGTGGCCGCCGGCGCGGCAGCGCACTCGGATCACGGACGCGACCTGCTGGAGACGCTGGCCGCCATCGGCGACGGCAAGACCACGGACTACGGCATCCGCGACGAGGCCAAGCTCGAACGCATCTGCACGGAACTGGGCATCGAGGTCGAAGGGCTCTCGGTGCGCGAACGGGCCAAGGCCCTGGCCGACCTTTTCTTCGAGGACTACGGCTGCCGCTCCCACAACGTGGCCTTCAGCGGCCGCGCCCCGCAGAAGCGCAAGAACATCTGGGCGCGTACCGGATGTTCGCCACGCGGCATCGACCGTGAATGCGTGGAGATGCTGCACCGCACGCACATGGGCGTGGACTGCGACCCGGTCTCCATCTGCCTGCATGCCAGCCGCACGGCCCTGGCCGACGGTTGGGGCGGGTCCATGATCGCCACCGAGGTCTCGGACATCATCTTCGGCACGCCAAAGCCCGTCAAATCCTTGGTCAACCTGGGCGTTCTCAAGGAGGATCAAGTCAATATCCTGGTCCATGGCCACAGCCCCATCGTCTCGGAGATGATCCTGGCCGCTGCGCGCGAGCCCGAAATCCTGGCCAAGGCCAAGGCGGAAGGCGCGGCCGGCATCAACATCGCGGGCCTGTGCTGCACGGGCAACGAACTGCTCATGCGCCAGGGCGTGCCCATGGCCGGGAACCACCTCATGACCGAGCTGGCCATCGTCACCGGCGCCGTGGAGATGGTCATCGTGGATTACCAGTGCATCATGCCGAGCCTGGTCAACGTGGCCGGCTGCTACCACACCAAGTTCGTATCCACCTCGGACAAGGCCAAGTTCCCCGGCGGCATCCACATGGAGTTCCACTACAACAACGCCCGCGAAAAGGCGCGCGAAGCCGTGCTCATGGCCGTGGAGGCCTTCACCCGGCGCGACCCGGCCAAGGTCGAGATTCCGTCGAAGCCCATGTCCATCACCTCGGGCTTCTCCAACGAAGCCATTCTGGGCGCCCTGGGCGGAACCCCTGAGCCCCTGGTGCAAGCCCTGCAGGCCGGGAAGGTGCGCGGCGTGGTCGGCATCGTAGGATGCAACAACCCCAAGCTCAAGCACGACCATGTACACGTGAATCTGGCCCAGGAGCTCATCAAGCGCGACATCCTCGTGCTGGCCACGGGCTGCGCCACGGTGGCCATGGGCAAGGCCGGACTCCTGGAGCCCGAAGCGGCCTCGCGGGCCGGAGCGGGCCTGGCTGAAATCTGCCGGGCGCTGGGCATCCCGCCGGTACTGCACGTGGGCAGCTGCGTGGACAACTCCCGCATCCTGCACCTCTGCGCCGTGCTGGCCAACTACGCGGGCCTTGACATCAGCGACCTGCCCGTGGCGGCCAGCGCGCCCGAGTGGTACTCCGAAAAGGCGGCGGCCATCGGCCTCTACGCCGTGGCCAGCGGCGTCTATACCCATCTGGGATTGCCCCCGCACATCCTGGGCAGCTCCATGATCACGACCCTGGCCCTGAAGGGGCTCGACGACGTCTTCGGCGCGTGCTTCGCCGTGGAGTCCGGCCCCCTGCAGGCCGCTGAACTGATCGATGAACGCATCAAGGCCAAGCGCCTGGCCCTGGGCTGGTCGGCCTAGCCCGGCACCGCCCAACCTGGAATGGACGCAAACGGGGGAGCTTTTGCTCCCCCAATCCTCAAGGAGAAACGCATGAAGATAGCATTCGCGGGCAAGGGTGGAGTAGGCAAGACCACACTCTGCGCCTGGCTGGGAGATTATCTGGCACGGCAGGGCCACGACGTGCTGCTGGTGGACGCGGACACGGCGCTCAGCCTGGGCCAGGCCTGCGGCCTTGAAGCCGAAAATCTGCCCGTGCCCCTATACGCACGCGAGGATCTGATCCGCGAGCGCATCGGCAGCGGCTACCTGAGCCTCAACCCCGACGTTTCCGACCTGCCCGAAGAACTCAGCGTCGATCTGCCGGTGCACAATGCCAGCGGACCCCGTCCGGGCCGCAAGCGCCTTTTGACCATGGGCTCCATCACCGGCGCCGGGGACGGCTGCGCCTGTGCGGCCAACGCTCTGCTGAAATCCGTGCTGGCCCATCTGGTGCTGCAGGAAGAAAACTACGTGCTGGTGGATCTGGAGGCCGGTGTGGAACATCTGGGACGGGGCACCGTGGCCGGGGTCGATGCTCTGGTGGTGGTCAGCGAACCAAGCCGCCGCTCCCTCGAAACGGCGGCCAGGGTCGGGGCGCTGGCCGGAGAACTGGGCCTTGCGCGGCAGGTGCTGGCGGTCAACCGAGGCGTCGGCGAACCCGAGCTGCCCGTCATGGCGGGACTGCCCGAAAACGTGGTGCATCTGCCGATCCTGCCGAGCCTGGTCGACCGGCAACTGACCCAGGCCAGCGTTTTGAATCTGGCCGACGGCCCTCTTGTGGATGCCGTGTGCGCCCGGTTGCTCGCCGCCATGGCTCAAAATCCCTGAACCGCATGGCATCATAGCCACGGCGCTGGACACATGGCCCGCAAACCAGCATGAATCCGCAATAAGCGAAGTGCATCCAGGCCGAATCTCGCGCCTGGATTCCTTTTTCCATGGATCGAAAGCCGGAGCCGCCCATGCGCCTGACCGAAATCACGCTGCTGCAAGACCTCCATCGCCCGGAGATGGCTCCCGTTCGCAAGCTCTTCAGCTCCCGGAAGTTTGCACGGGGAGCCCTGGTCTTCGAGCCCAAGGCCGGAGACCAGATCTTCATCGTGACCTCCGGGCGGGCCCGGGTGTACCTTGCCTACCGCGACAAGGAATTCACCATGGCCATGCTCGACGCCGGGGATGTCTACGCGACCCACACCCGGGCCTACGTGCAGGCCCTGGACGACCTGGAGATCCTCATCGCCAGCGTTTCCGAGGTCCGTCGCTATCTCGGCTCCATGCCGAGCTTCAACTCCGCCATGATCCACGTGCTGGGCGATCTTCTGTCCCACGCCATCACGGTCATCGACACCCTGGCCTTCAAGGACGTGCGCAACCGACTCATCGAATTTCTGGTCTACGAGGCGAGGCGTCTGCCCCGCTGCCGGGAGTGCCGCCACTGCGGCCAATGCGAGGATGGCGGCATGGTCTCCCTGGGTCTGAACACGGAACAGATGGCGACCATCATCGGCTCCTCCCGCCAGACCGTGTCTTCCCTGCTCAATGTCCTGGCCAAGGACGGAGTCATTCAGCTCAAGGGGCGCGGCGTCATCTGCATCCCCGACATCGCGGTGCTTGAGGCCTGTGCGGCGCAGGAGAACTGAGACCCGGGCATTCCAGTCCTCGTCCGGAACGAACCGGGACGCGGCCGCCCTGCCGCACCCCGCCTTCCGTAAAAAAGCCATGGATTCCCGCCTGCGCGGGAATGACACCGAGATAGCTTGGAGGGTCACACCCTAGAAATACCCCAGGCTCCTGAGCTGCCCCATCCGCTCCTCCTTGGCCGAATCCCGCCCCGAGCGTTCTCCCCGGCCCGACCGGACGGTGCAGGGCATGCAGCCCAGGGATCGGTAACCCTGGTCGTAGAGGCTGCACCACGGGACGGCCTCGCGCACCATGAAGGTCCAGACATCAAGCTCCGTCCATTCCAGAATGGGCAGGGCCCGGACGTGATCGCCGTGATCCTCCAGCCATGGCCGGTCGGCCCGGTCCGGGTTCTCATCGGCGCGCACGCCGGTCAACAGGGCCGGAATCTTGAGCCGCGCGACGGCCTCGTTCAGGGGACGGATCTTCAGGTCGCCGCAGCATTGCACCGGATCCACCGCAAGCGGATAGCGGACCAGATCGACATCGGGCCGCACGATATGCAGCTCGATACCCCACTCGCCAGCCAGCCGATCACGAAATGCCAACACTTCCGGGAACTTGCATCCCGTATCAAGGTTCAGGGCCCGCACCGGCGCAGCAGCGACATGTTCGCGCAGCACCTCCCGCCACAGGGCCAGCACCACGGTCGAATCCTTGCCTCCGGTCCAGCCCACGGCCGTGCCCGGGCCGAAGCGTTCCAGCACCTCGATCATGCGCGCCCTGGCAAGGGCCGTTTTTTCGGAGAGAATCATGCCCCGTCCCGCCCCGGGCCAATCAAGCCCCGTGCGCATTCCAAAAATGAGCGCATCATTCCTGCCCTTGTTTTTTGAACGGAAGTTCAATGATGAAACGCGTCCCCCGGCCAGGCTCGGATTCGACCTCCATGGTGCCGCCGTGCCCCTTGGTGACGATGAAGTAGGACACCGAAAGCCCCAGGCCCGTACCCTGGCCAGGCGGCTTGGTGGTGAAGAAAGGCTCGAAGATGCGACGGCTGATCTCCGCATTCATACCGGGCCCGTTGTCCTCGATCTCGATCCTGACCCGATCGCCGACTCTGGACGCCCGTATCTCAAGGCGCGGATTCTCGACGGGTGGGGTGGCCTCGGCCATGGCCTGGGCCGCGTTGCGCAGAATGTTCAAAAACACCTGCTCGATCTCCGTTTCGGTGCAGGCCAGCTTGCCCAGCCCTTCCTCGACGGAGATGCGCAAATCCATTTTCTTGAAGTCGTAGAACTTTTTCAGATCGTAATCATTCCTGGCCAAAGTCAGGGAGTGTTCGATCAGGGTCTGCAGATCGCACTGGGAGCGGCCCGATTCCGCCAGTCTGCTGAAATCGAGCATGCGCCGGATAATCCCAGCCGCCCGCGTGGCCGCTTCCTGAATGTCCGTGATGAAGAGGTCGAGCTTGCGGGCGCGCATGTACCGGGCCATGAGCTCCATATCCAGCCCGATGGTCTGGGCAACCTGGGTGTTCTTGGAAAAATCGGGCCGCGTGCGGCGCACCAGGTTGTGCGACGCCTGCAGGATGATGCCCAGGGGATTGTTGATCTCGTGGGCGATGCCCGCGGCCATGCCCCCCACCGAGCGCATCTTCTCACT
The DNA here is from genome assembly GCF_900114115.1 of Desulfomicrobium apsheronum. NCBI lineage: Bacteria > Pseudomonadati > Thermodesulfobacteriota > Desulfovibrionia > Desulfovibrionales > Desulfomicrobiaceae > Desulfomicrobium > Desulfomicrobium apsheronum. The sequence continues at coordinate 68,081 of NZ_FORX01000008.1, forward strand.
CTGGATCATGACCTCGCGCAGCTTCTTCATCTGCGTCATGTCGCGCAGTACGGCCAGCAGATGCGGCACCCCGTCGAGCGTCAAAGTCTGGCAGGTCATGGCGCTGACCACGGTGGAGCCGTCCTTGTGCAGGGCTTCGAATTCAAAGTCGCGCAGAAAGCCTTCACGGGCAAGACGCCTGTAAATTTCCTCGCGCTCGCCGGGATTGCGATAAATGCCCAGTTCCAGGAGCGTCTTGCCCAGGGCCTCTTCACGGCTGAAGCCGGATATGCTCGTGAAGGAATCATTGACGTCAACAAGGCGTCCGCTCTCGACGTTGAGCAGCACGATGGCATCGGGCGAGAGGCGGAAAAGCTGAGAGAATTTTTCCTCGGACTGACGGAGCCGCTCCTCGGCCAGACGCCGCTCGGTGACATCGGTGTGCGTCCCGCTCACAAGCAGGGGCCTGCCGTCGGCATCGCGCTCGATGACATCGCCGCGCCCCAGAACCCATCTCCACTCCCCATCCTTTGTGTGCATGCGGAATTCAAAGCTGTACGATTTGCCCCCGTTGGAATTCACGACGGCCTGAATCCGCTCGTACGCCTGCTGAAAATCCTCGGGATGACAAAGATCCTTCCAGGTCTGGAAGGTCATGGGCAGTTCCTGATCCTCGTAGCCGAGCATCTCGTACCAGCGCGGGCTGAAATAGGCCTGACCGGTGTCGAAGGACCATTCCCAGATGCCGTCGGAGCTTGCCAGAACGGCGCGGGAAAGCCGCCGCTCGCTTCGGGCCAGGGCCTGATGCGCCTCATCGAGGTCGCGGTAGGAGCTGTTCAGACGCACCAGCAACTCCTGGAAGGCCAATCCCAAATTCGCGATTTCCTCGTCAGCCTTCAGCACGGGCACGTTGAATGTACGCGTCTGGCTGTTCATCTCCCGCATGGACGCGCCCAGCTTGCGCAGGGGATTGACCACCGACTTGCGCAAACGGCGACGCAGCAGCAACTGCGTACAGAGCAGGGTCATGACCAGGATGCTGAACATGTAAGCCAGAAAACTGAGCGTCTGTTTGCGCAAAAGAGACAGATCGTAGTCGAGGCGTAGCCACCCGATGGTTTCTCCCGCCGCGATGATCGGCCGGATGAAGCGCAAGGCCGAGAAGTCATGATCAAAGGCATAACCCCGGACATGATCCCAACCGTCGATGTCGATCGGCGTAGAAACCTCCGTGGCCGCACCCCGCGAGGCCGCGGCCAGGGGAAGCCCCCGCGCATGGTACAACTCGACCCGCAACACGTCCTCGACCAGGCTGAGCTCTGCCAGACGCATGTCGAGGGCCAGGATGCGCCGCTCGAAAAGCTCGTTGGCCAGGCTGTCCTGTTCCCTGGCGACCAGGGTGTCGAGAATGCGGCAGACGATGTGGATGTTGTCGTCCTTCCATCGAACCAGCATGAAACTGCCCAGGGCGACAAAGAGGACCGCGATCACGGCAAAAGTGATCAGGATGTCCTGGTTCATGCGCTGGGAAATGCTTTTGTTCATCGATCGGCATCCACGCTCTTGACGAATTCGACCTTGTCGGGGGTGATGCGCAGGACGACCAGGGATTTCTGGGGATCGCGCGAATTCTTGAAGGTGATGAGCCCCGTCACGCCCGGATACTTTTCGGTGGCGGCCAGGGCGTTTCGGATGGCGGCCGGAGAATCGCCGCCGGCACGCAGGATCGCGTCGGCCAACAGGCCCATGGCGTCATAGGCGTTGGCGTTGCCGGCATCGATCATCTGCAGGGCATTCGGCCCGAACTCCTGATAGAGGAGGGCCAGAAATTTTTGGCCGGCTTCCGTCCCGGAATCGGGGTGCCAGTGGGAAACATAATAGTTTTCGCCCTTCGCCGGGTCGAGATATGGGTAGTGCTCCAGAGCAGTCCATCCATCCCCACCCAGAACAGGCATGTCCAAACCCGCACTGCGGGCCTGCTTGAGGAACAATCCCGAATCGCGGGTGAAACCGGCCACCAGGATCAGATCCGGAGATTTCTCGCCAATGACGCGGACCTGCTCATCAAAGTTCATGGCGTTCTGAAGATAGCGCAACTGCGATTCGACCTTGCCTCCATGCGCGGCGAAACGCTCGATGAAACCCGAGCTCAGCCCTTCGCTGTAGACGTCTCCGGCGATGGTCACCACAACGGCCCGCCGGGCTTTCAGATCGTCATACGCAAAGGCGGCCAGCGCCTTGGCCTGCAACGCGTCGGTATAGCAGACCCGGAAAATGTAATCCCCGATTTCGGTGACCTCCGAAGCGGTCGTGGTCGCGCCGAGCATGGGAATGCCCGCCTGCTGAAGCACGGGGCCCATGGACATGGCCTGCGAACTCCAGGAAGGACCGATGACGGCCGAAACCTTGGCCTTGACGGCGGCCTCGGCGGCCTGCCGCGCTCCAAGGGCCGTACTCCCGGTATCGAATTCGATCACCTCGACAGGGCGTCCAAGGAGCCCCCCTTCTGCGTTGATCTGTCCTGCCGCGAGCGTGACCATGCGATAGTTGGGGGAATTTTCCTCCGCGCCCGGCCCGGTCTTGGCAAAAATGCTTCCGATCCTGATCGGCTGGACCGACTGAGCCTGACAAGTGGTGGACATCAAGAAAAAAACAGCCGCCACGACCACGGCACGGATCATGAAATCCGTGGCATCAAGCCTCGAAGGCAAAACGCAATCCTTTGAAAACAATCCATTCCTGCGCACATGACTCATCATGATCACCCTCCGCATTGCCTACAGGCCCCCGCATGCTCACGAACATGGCTCAAGGCCGGACAATCTCAATTGAGTTGTCCTACATCGAAATACGTTACAAGCACCGACAAGCACAAGACCCGCGTACGACCAAATGTACGTACCGCGCACCCTGACGGCATCCTGCGTTGACACCGGCTCATTGTCATTGCAATGTGCTGAAAATTTAGCACAAACTCCATCAGCCCAAATCGCTCGACAAACCTCGCAGGCAGGCGCCATGAACACCTCCACCACACTCCCTTCCGACCAACGCGCCTCCGGCCTGCGCCGCAAAGTCGGCACCCTGCTGCTGGTCATATCGACGGCTGTCCTGCTGCTCTCCGTCGCGGTGGGGCAAAGGGTTCTGAACGATCTGACCACGGACTTGAGCCGCAGACTGGCCGTTGCCGAGGCGCAGCTTACCCGTGAAAAAATCCAGGCCCTGGTAGGCCGCGAACTGGCCATCGCACAGCGTTTCGCGGATCTCAGCGCCCTGAAGGACTGGCTGCTGAAAGAACAGGAGCCTTCGGCCCGCTCCCGTTTTCTGGCCGAGGCGGCGGGATTTCGCCAGGCCTTCGCCGACCAGACCTATTTCGTCATACACCACCGCACCCTGGCCTACTATTACGCCGATCCCAAAAGCCCAAGCGCCAGATACCGCTACACGCTGGATACGGACAAGGCGGCCGACGCGTGGTACTTTTCGACCATGGAAGTTCCGATCCCCTACACCCTGAACGTCAACCCCGACGCCACCCTGAAGGTGACCAACCTGTGGATCAACGTGCAGGTGCGCAACGCAGCGGGAATGCCCCTCGGGCTGGTCGGCACCGGCATGCAGCTGGACAGGTTCCTAAGGACCATGCTCGCCCCCCGTTCGGCCGGGGCCATGAGCTTCATCATCGACGGGCAGGGACGCATCGTGGCCCATCCGGATCCGGACAGGATCGAATATGGAGCCATGGGCAAGCAGGACACCGCCCGGACAGTTTTCGCCGAACTGAGCGAGAGTCGCGATCAAGAGGCGTTCGCTCGCGCCCTGGCCGAGACCGGACGCAGGGGCACGCAAGTGCTTCCGCTACAGGTCGAAACCAAGCAGGGCACGCGCATGATGGCCCTGGCGCATCTTCCGGAACTCGGCTGGACCGTGGTCAGCAGTGTCAATCCGGCGGCCGAGGGCATTTTGTCCTCGGACATCATTCGCCTGGCCCTGGCCGGAGGCGCGGTGATTCTGCTGCTGGTCATTCTGACCCTGACCCTGGGCTTTGACCGCCTTGTCCTGCATCCGCTGCTGGTCCTGACCGATTCGGCCCGCAGGATCGCCGAAGGGCGCTACGACACCCGGCTGCAATCGAGCCGGAACGACGAACTCGGAGCCCTGTCGCGCGCCTTCGACAGCATGGCATCCCAGGTCCAGGCGCACACCCGGGAGCTTGAACAGCGCGTGGCCGAACGCACGGCCCAGCTGGAGACAACCCATGCACGGCTGACGGACACGCATCGCCAGCTGACGGAGAGCATCCGCTACGCGAGCCTCATCCAGCGGGTCATCCTTCCGGACCGACAACTCTGCGAGCACCTGCGCGGACAGTATTTCGTGGTCTGGCATCCGCGCGACGTTGTCGGCGGCGATTTCTATCTGTACCGGGAACGGGCCGAGGGCTGTCTGTTCGGGGTCATCGACTGCGCCGGTCACGGAGTGCCCGGAGCCTTCATGACCATGATCGCTCACGCGGCCCTGGAACGCGCTACCCTGGAACAGAGCTGGAACAACCCGGCCGCGCTGCTTGAGAGCGCGGACAAGGCCGTGCGCGCCATGATGCCGGACACCAAACGCCTGGAGCGCCTGGCCACGTCCATGGACATCGGGCTGTGCTACGTTGAATGGGAAACCCGCAAGGTTCATTTCGCCGGAGCCCACATCGACCTCTTCACGGCCAGGGGAGCACAGGTCGAGCATTTCCGGGGAGACCGGGGCGGAATCAACGACCGCCGGTCCAGAAGCTTCACCTGCCGAACACTGGACCTTGAACCGGACACCGTTTTTTATCTTGTCACGGACGGAATTCTGGACCAATCCGGGGGACAAAGAGGCTTGCCTTTCGGTCGAAGCGGCTTCGTGAACTGGCTTGAAGCCCACTCGGGCCTTGCGCTCGAAACCCAGGAAAAGGCCCTGACCACCGCCCTGCAAGAATACCGTGGAGATTACCCGCAACGCGACGACATCACCGTGCTGGCCTTTCGTTTCGACCAAACGCCGGCTGATTCCTCCAAGGAGACCGCTTCATGAGCACACCCGACCTTTACGACCTGCGCGAAATTTTTGATCGTCAACAGATCATGGTCTGCTTCAACGGCCCCATCAACGCCGCCCTGATCGAGGAGATCGGCCGCGCCCTGCGCGATTACCTCAACCATCAGCAGGAAGCGCCCAGTGCCGTGGCCGACATTTTTTCCGTTTATATAGAAATGACCCAGAACATCCGTCGTTACGCGGACCAGCATCCGAAACTGACCGGCGCGGCCAGCGCGGCCATCGTCGTGTCCCGCGAGGATGAACATTACGTGATCAGCGCGGGCAATGTCGTCACCCGCGAGGACGGAGCCACCCTGAAGGATCGCGTGGACGGACTGGCGGTCCTGGACCGCGCCGCGCTCAAGGCCCTCTTCAAGACCCAGTTGCGCCAGCCGCGCGAAGGCTTGAACGGCAGCGCGGGTCTGGGGATCATCGACATGGCCCGCAAGGCCTCGCGGCCCCTGACCGTCACGGTGCGCGACATCGACGCGACGCGAAGCTTCCTGAGCCTGCGCGTCGTACTGTAGAAAGACTCAAAATAAGTACGAGAAAAGCATGAACAATCTAGATATCGCCCAGACACCCAGCACCCCGATGGTCCGCGCCGACAACGAGCAGGGACGTGTCTTCATGGCCGGAGATTCATATCCCGAGAATCCCTTTGAATTCTTTCAGCCGATCATCGACTGGATCGATGATTTTCTGAAGAATGACGACCGCCCCCTGGCCTTCGACCTGGAACTGATCTATCTCAACACCAGTAGCATCCGGGCCATGATGGACATCTTCGACCGCCTGGAGGAATCCCACCAGGGCGGACGACCGGTCAGCGTCGCCTGGAGCTATGATCCGGAAAACGAACGCGTCGGCGAACTGGCCGAGGAATTCAAGGAAGACTGCACCTTTCCCTTCACCATCGCCCCGAGGTCATGAACATGACGCAGTGTCCGCCCGAAGACAGCCTTGAGCCGCGCATCGAGGCCATTCTCGCCGCTGACGCGCCTCCGGAGGGGTGGAAGAAGGCGCTTGAAACGCTCTTTGAGCGTTACCTCGACCAACAGCGCCTGCTGGACCGGCTGACCCACATCGCGGACCGTTTTCAGGCCGCCGAACGCGAACGCAGCCAAGGCTATCTGGCCAATTACGAAAAGAAAGTCCGGCAGCTGGAAAAAATCGTGCGCATCAGCGACCAGTACCAGACCATGCTGCATCAGCTCAAGGAACGCCTGGAGCACGCCTCCAACTACGATTCCCTGACAGGCCTGCCCAACCGCCGCTACATGACCATGCGTCTGGAGGAAGCCGCTTCCCGGGCAACGCGGAAGCCCGACGGCGGATTCGCGGTCATGATCGCGGACATCGACCATTTCAAGGAAGTGAACGACAACTTCGGACACGCCGCCGGAGACCAGTTGCTCCAGGCCGTGGCCCGGGCCCTGGAACTTTCGCTGCGTGAATACGACCTGTGCGCGCGCTGGGGCGGAGAGGAATTTCTGTTCCTCTTCCCGGCCTGCGACGCAACCAGCGCTCCGGTCGTGGCGGAACGGCTGCGCCAGTCCGTGATCGGGGCTCAAAGAATCCGCGACGAAATTCCCGCCCCCACGGTCAGCATCGGCTTCACGATTCACAGGCCCGGAGAACCCGTGGACACGACCCTGCTGCGCGCGGACCAGGCCCTCTACAAGGCCAAGGACGCCGGGCGAAACTGTGCCGTCGGGGAGTGAGCTTGACAGCCAATCCCGCTTGTCCTAGCCAGAAATCAGTTTTTGCAGGGGTGGCGAGGAGCCTGAGATGATACCCGTTGAACCTGATCTGGATCATGCCAGCGAAGGGAATTGCAAGACTTGAGGCCCTGACAGGCCAATCCCCCCATTCCTCGCCCCTGCTGACCCAAATATCAACAGCAGTGCGAGGTGCACCGTGTCCGATTTTGCCCGCAAGGCCGCAGACAACCTGCGCGCCCTCAGACAGACCAAACCGCTTATTCACAACATCACCAATTTCGTGGTCATGAACTACACCGCCAACGCCCTTCTGGCCTGCGGCGCGTCTCCGGTCATGGCCCATGCCGAAAATGAAGTCGAAGAGATGGTTGCCTACGCTGGGGCGCTGGTGCTGAACATAGGCACGCTGACCGATGTCTGGGTGGCGGCCATGCTCAAGGCCGGACGCAGGGCCACGGCGCTCGGCAAGCCCATCATCCTCGATCCGGTGGGCTCCGGGGCGACGACCCTGCGCACCGAGACCGCAAAATCCATCCTGGCCTGGACAAAGGTCAGCGTGGTGCGTGGCAACGCCTCCGAGATTCTGTCCCTGGCCGGACAGAACGCGGCCACCAAGGGCGTGGACTCCACTGACTCCATCGAGGACGCGGCCAAGGCCGCCGGAGCCCTGGCCCGCGAACTGGGCACCACCCTGGCCATCACCGGACCCACCGATCTGGTCACCGACGGACGACGCACGCTGGTCATCGAAGGCGGGCACTCGCTCATGCCCTGCGTCACGGGCACGGGCTGCTCGGCCACGGCCCTGGTCGGCGCCTTCCACGCGGTGGACCCCGATCCCGTCTCCGCCGCCGCCTCGGCCCTGGCCTTTTTGGGGGTGGCCGGAGAGAGGGCGGGAGCGCTGGCCGCCGGCCCCGGCTCCTTTCAGATCCATCTTCTGGACGCCCTCTTCAATCTCACACCCGAGGACCTGGCCAGGGAATGCCGCATCCGCGAGGAACACCATGCCTGATCTGTCCCTGTACCTGGTCACGGACCGAGAGCTGTCTCTTGGCCGCTCCACTTTGGACATCGTCCGCGCCGCCGTGGCCGGGGGAGTGACCTGCGTGCAGCTGCGGGAAAAACGCTGCGCGACCCGCGAATTCGTGGCCGAAGCTCGGGCCGTGCGTGAATTGCTGGTCGGAACCGGCGTCCCGCTCATCATCAACGACCGCATCGACGTGGCCCTGGCCGTAAGCGCCGACGGCGTGCACCTGGGCCAAACCGACATGCTCATCGCCGACGCCCGTCGCTTGACGGGTCCGGACATGCTCATCGGCATCTCGGCCGAGTGCGTGGCGGACGCGATCCGCGCCCAGGCCGAAGGCGCGGACTATGTGGGCATAAGCCCCGTCTTTGCCACCCCGACCAAAACCGACACAGCCCCGGCGCTGGGCCTTGACGGCGTGGCCGCCATCCGCGCGGCCGTGTCCCTGCCCCTGGTCGGCATCGGCGGCATCGGCCCGGACAACGCGGCCGAAGTCATCCGCGCCGGATGCGACGGCATCGCCGTGGTCTCGGCCATCGTCTCCGCCCCTGATCCAAAAGAGGCTGCCTCTCGACTCAGAACCATCATCCGCGCAGCCAAGGAGCTTTCATGAACCAGCGCAAATATCACCGCGTACTGACCATCGCCGGATCCGACAGCGGGGGCGGGGCCGGAATCCAGGCCGACCTCAAGACCATCGCGGCCCACGGCTGCTATGGGGCCAGCGTCATCACCGCCCTGACCGCCCAGAACACCCTGGGCGTGACCGGCATCCACGCCGTGCCCGTCGAATTCGTGGCCGCGCAGATGGACGCGGTGCTTTGCGACATCGGGGCCGACGCGGTGAAGATCGGCATGCTCTTCTCCCCGGAACTGATCCGCACCGTGGCCAGGGGGCTGGCCAGGCACGGGGTGGGGATCATCGTGCTCGACCCGGTCATGGTCGCCCAGAGCGGCGACAAGCTGTTGCAGGACGAAGCCATCGACGCCCTGAAGTCGGAACTCATCCCCATGGCCACGCTCATCACGCCCAACCTGCCCGAAGCCTCGGTGCTGCTCGGGCGGGACATCGCCACGCAGGCGGTGGCCATGGAAGCGCTGGCGGACCTCGCGGCCATGGGCAGGGGGAGCGTGCTGGTCAAGGGCGGGCATCTGGAGTCGGGCGACAGCGACGACATCCTCTACATCGGGCCGGAAAAACGCGTCGTGACCCTGCCGGGCGTACGCATCCAGACCCGCAACAACCACGGCACGGGCTGCACCCTGTCCTCGGCCATCGCCTCGAACCTGGCCAAGGGCGAAGACATGGAAACGGCCGTGCGCAACGCCAAGGAATACATCAGCGAAGCCATCCGGGCCGGAGCCGCCTACGTCATCGGCCATGGACACGGGCCTGTGCATCACTTCCACCGGTTCTTCAAATAGCCGTGCACGCTCCCGCCACCGCGCAGGCCGCGCCAGGCATCGCCCTTGAAGGCATCTCCCTCGATTTCGAGGGCCGACCGCTGTTCGCGGACCTGAATCTGACCCTCGGGGGCGGCCGGACGACCTGCATCCTGGGCCCGAGCGGATGCGGCAAATCGACCCTCCTGAAGCTCATGGCCGGTGCTCCAAACCTCGACTTTTCCGGGCAGGTCCGTTTTGGCTCCGGCGGGACAGCCTCGGCACAGGTGGCCTGGATGAGCCAGAACGACCTGCTCCTGCCCTGGCTGACCCTGCGGGACAACGTCCTGCTCGGAGCCAGGCTCCGGGGCGAACTCTCACCCGAAAAGCGGGCCAGGGCCCTGGAACTGATCCACGAGGCGGGCCTGACCGGATACGAGGGCAAACTGCCGGAAGCCCTGTCCGGAGGCATGCGTCAGCGCGGAGCGCTCCTGCGCACCCTCATGGAGGAGCGCCCCGTCATCCTCATGGACGAACCCTTCTCCGCCCTGGACGCCCTGACCCGCGTGCGGCTGCAGAACCTTTCAGCGCGCCTGACCGCTGGCGCGACCGTGGTACTGGTCACCCACGATCCCATGGAGGCCCTGCGCCTGGGCCACGAAATCATCGTGCTCGGGGGCACGCCGGTGCGCGTGCTCGAAACCATGAAGCCCACAGGGCCGCCCCCGCGCGAGGCTGGAAGTTCCGAAGTGACCGGACTGTACGCGGGGCTGCTCAGACGTCTCATGAACGGAGATGCGGCATGAACTTCTTGCGTCCCCTCATCCTTGCGACAGGCTTTGTGATCCTGTGGCAGGTTCTGGTCATCCTGACCGGGGCTCCGCCGTACATCCTGCCCGGCCCCCTGCCCGTCGCCACGGCCCTGATCGAAAAATTCCCGCTGCTCCTCTCGCACTTGGGCACGACCCTGGCCGAGATCCTGCTCGGTCTGGCCCTGGGCACAGTCCTTGGAAGCAGCGCGGCCCTGGTCATGATCCTCTCGCCGCTGCTGAAGCGCTGGATGCTGCCCGTGCTGGTGATCAGCCAGGCCATCCCGGTCTTCGCCCTGGCTCCCATCCTGGTGCTGTGGCTTGGCTACGGCATGGCCTCCAAAGTTGCCATGGCGGTGCTGATCATCTTCTTCCCGGTGGCGTCATCCTTTTACTCGGGCATGCAGCGCACCGAGCCAGACCTGCTGGAGCTGGCCCGCATCATGGGCGCAAGGCCCCTGGCCGTGCTGCGCACCATCATCATCCCCTCGGCCCTGCCCGCCTTCGCGGCAGGCCTGCGCGTGGCCACGGCCGTGGCGCCCATCGGAGCCGTGGTCGGGGAATGGGTCGGGTCCAGCGCGGGCCTTGGCTTCTACATGCTCCACGCCAACGCCCGCATGCAGATCGACGTCATGTTCGCGGCCCTGACCGTTCTGGCGGCCACGTCCTTGGCGCTCTATTTCATAATCGACCGGCTGCTGGCCAGACTGGTTTACTGGCAGCCAAGACATGGGATGCAATGAAGACAAATGCTCACGCATGGGACATCCCCGCGCAGATGGGGATTCATGCCTTTCTGGCCTTGGCGAAGATGGATTCCCGCCTGCGCGGGAATGACCCTGATAAGGGCGCGAAACCTTGGTGCTGTAGCATGAAAACAAAAATTCCGCCGTGCTTTGCTCCCACCGCTGCCCAGCGAGTCGTGTCGCTCCGGACGGGGAGCCAGGCTGGTTTACTGGCAACCAAGACATGGGATGCAATGAAGACAAATGCTCACGCATGGGACATCCCCGCGCAGATGGGAATTCATGCCTTTCTTGCCCTGGCGAAGATGGATTCCCGCCTGCGCGGGAATGACCCTGATAAGGACGCAAAACCTTGGCGCGTAGCATGAAAACAAAAATTCCACCTTGTTTTGCTCCCACCGCTGCCCAGCGAGTCGGGTCGCTCTGGACGGGGAGCCAAGCTGCTTTTCTGGTAGCCGAGACATGGGATGCAATGAAGACAAATGCTCACGCATGGGACATCCCCGCGCAGATGGGGATTCATGCCTTTCTGGCCCTGGCGAAGATGGATTCCCGCCTGCGCGGGAATGACCCTGATAAGGGCGCGAAACCTTGGTGCCGAAGCATGAAAACAAAAATTCCACCTTGTTTTGCTCCACCGCTGCCCAGCGAGTCGGGTCGCTCCGAGCGGGGGCCGGCAACTGTCTGACTGAGCCAGGCATCGTTTGTTTTCCCGTCGCGGCCGTCCAAAGCGCTATCCGTTGTCCGGCAGGAGCGACGGGAAAACATTACGAGGCCCGCGAAGGAGTTTTGGCGGCCCCCCGCCCGGAGCGACCCGACTCGCGTCCGCGCTACCACCAACCCTCCCCGACCAGAACAATCCGACTCACGCCCGCACTGCCACAAACCTTTTCACATTCTCCAAACCATAAGGATACCCACATGAAAAAAATCGCCCTCATCCTCGCAACCCTCCTCCTCTGCGCCACCCAGGCCCAGGCCGAAAAGCTGACCGTGCTGCTGGACTGGTTCGTCAACCCCGACCACGCGCCCCTTTACGTGGCCCTGGAGAAAGGCTTCTTCAAGGATCACGGCCTTGAGGTGGAAATCATCGCGCCTTCCAACCCCAACGACCCGCCCAAGCTCGTGGCCGCCGGGAAGGCCGACATTGCCGTGTCCTACCAGCATCAGCACCAGATGCAGGTGGCGGAAGGCCTGCCCCTCACGCGCATCGCCACTTTGGTGGCCACGCCGCTCAACTCCCTGGTCGTGCTTGAGGATGGGCCCATCAAGTCCATCGCCGACCTGAAGGGCAAGACCGTCGGCTATTCCGTGGGCGGATTCGAGACCGCGCTCTTGAAGGTGATGCTCGAAAAAGAGGGCCTGACCATGGCCGACGTCAAGCTGGTCAACGTCAATTTCTCCCTGTCCCCGTCGCTGTTCACGGGCCAGACCGACGCGGTCATCGGTGCGTTCCGCAACTTCGAACTGAACCAGATGGATATCGAGGGGCGCCCTGGACGGGCTTTTTTTGTGGAGGAATACGGAGTGCCCGCCTACGATGAACTGATCCTCGTGGCGTCCAGCAAGAACGTGACGGCCCCCAAGCTGCGCGCCTTTGTCGATGCCTTGGAGGAAGGGGTGCAGTACCTGATCAATCATCCCGAGGAGAGCTGGAAGCTCTTCGTCTCCGGCGAGCGTTCCAGCCTGGACGACGAACTGAACCGCCGCGCCTGGCGGGACACCCTGCCCCGCTTCGCCCTGCGCCCAGGGGCTCTGGACAACAAGCGCTACATCCGCTTCGCGGAATTTCTGATGCGTGAAGAGATCGTGACCAATGTGCCCGAGCTTGAGACATGGGCGGTGGAATTGCGCTGAGCGGACCGACAGACCCTATCCTGAATGAACGAAGCCGGGCGGCAGCTGAATCGCTGCCGCCCGGCTTCGTTTATTGACCGGAAAGAAAAATCCCGGACAAGGCGCCTAAAACTCGCGCTCCCGCGAAAAGAAAGCTCCTCCCAGCATGATCACGCCGAAGATGACAAGGTAGGCCACAACGGCCATGCCATGCGAAAAACAGGCGGCGAACATCATGAACAGGCTGCCGAATATCGCCAGAGAGGGCATGACGTAGCGCTTGAACACCGAAAGATCGGCTTCCTTTTTCATGAACACCACGAAAATCGGGATGTACAGGGCATAGATCGTGACGATCGGAAGTTCCGAGGGATCGAAGCAGAAAAACCCGAACCACGGTTTGGTGAGGTTCGCCCCGTAAAAGTACACCAGCCAGAATGCGGACAGCAGCAGCCCAAGCACGGCGGAGTTGGTGGGCATGTTCGTGGCGTTGTCGATCTGCTTGTACATGAACGGACGCGGACCCTGGTTTCTGGCGGAGATGGAGTAGATGCCGCGCGTGCATCCGAGCATCAGGCCATTCAGGGTACCAAGGCAGGAAATGATGACAAAGACGAAGATGAGCGTTCCACCAAGGCTTGAAAAGACGGTCTCGAAGGCCAGCTTGGCGCCTTCCTGGCCGCCTTCCATGAGGGTCTGGTGGTGACCGCGCCCGCCAGGCCGACGTAGTACAGTATGTACACGACCATGACCGTGAAGGTGCCCACCATCAGAGCCAGGGGGAGATTCCTCTTGGAATCCCGGAGCTCCGCGTTGATGCTGGTGGCGATGATCCAGCCCTCGTAGGCAAAGGACGTGGCCACGACGGCGGTGAATATCGCGATGACCGGATCGACTTCGACCACGGAAGTGGTGAAATTCTGCATTATCATGCCGTTGTCCAGGCCGAAGACGGTGCCGACCACCGCCATGAGCAACAGCGGGATGAGCTTGATCACGGTCGTGGTGACCTGAAATTTTCCGGCCAGGACGGGCGACAGCGCGTTCAGGGCGTAGCTGGCCACCAGAAAGAAGCCGGAGATGGTCATGCACTCGCCCCCGGTGATGTCCCATCCAAAAAGCACGGCCGTGTAGCGGGCCGAGACCCAGGCCAGGACGGCGGTCAGGGTCGGATAGTAAATGAGGGCCATGAACCAGCCGACGTAATAGCCGTACTTCTTGCCCATGGCGGCCTCGGCGTAGTCGACGATGCCATTCACCCGCTCATACTTGGTGGCCATGAGAGAGAATGTGTAGGCGCAAGAGATCATGATGAATCCGCCGATGATCCAGGCAAGAATCCCGAGAGGCAGATTGCCGCCGGTGGCGGTGAGAATTTTTTCCGCCTTGAAAAAGACGCCGCTGCCGATGACAATGCCTACGACCATCGCAATCGCGGTAAAAAGGCCGAACTTTTTGTTCAACTCAGATCCCATTGTCCCATTCTCCTTATCGTTTCAGAATCAATGCTTCCTGCAAAATAATATATTATCGAAAAAATATTGTCTGTTGGCTCATGCAACGCCTTTTTAAGACACTGCAACCGCTTCATGGATAAAATCCAATAGCCGAATTATCCAAACGTCATGCTTTCGTGGAGACAATTCTCAAAGTCTGAAGCGGTCCATTGGACAAAAGATGCAGAGGGGCCGTAACCGATGAAGGAGACATTGTAAACGCGGATAATGCATAAAAATATTTCGATGCCGCAACCTCTCGATTTCAAAAAATTTCAAGGGGCCTGGCTCTTGCCGCATGGAGGCCCATCCCCGCGAGCATGACCTTTGCATCCACAGAAGCCTGGTGGGTAAAGAATTCTCGCCTTACGGCCGATAAGAAGGGAAATAGGCAATTTTCCAAGGAGCGAAGATCATGAACGTGCAAGGCGCTGGAAATCAGCAAGCATGGATGACGGTCAACCATGTCGAACGCAAGAATAACGCCACGGAAAAGCCGGTCAAAACAGCCGAAATGGAGCTCACCCCTCCGCCCGCCACCGGCGACGGGCAAGAGAGCAAAGGGGTGATTCGCCTGTTGCAGGCCGGACATTTCCAGGGAGTGGCTGACGTGCGGCTGCGCATCAATTTTCACGACGAGCTCCAGCAGGTCGCCGCGCAAAATGCAGCCAACGACTTCGAAGGCGCAAGCACTGAACTTTTTGGCGATCTGGCCGCAAGACTGGGCGTTCTCGGAGAAGAGCACGGCCTGTCCGGGCAGGCCGAGGAGCTGGCCGGAGCCTTTTCGGCCGATATCGAGCAATTGCTCGAAGAGGCGAAGGCCGAACAGACGCCGCTGTCCACCACACTTTCGGACATAAACTCCAGGTTTTCCGAGCTGCTTGAATCGCTGCAAGGAGCCTTCGCCGGACTGGCTGCGGCTGCCGTGCCGCAAGAGCAGGAGGGCACCGAACCGGAGCTGGCCGAGCTGCTTGAAAATGAAGGCGAACTCGCTTCCGAGGAACAGCTGCCAGGACAGGTAGCAGCGGATATGGAGGAAGCGCCGACGGAGGAAACTGGGGAAGAAATTGCCGAAACCGAGAATCCCGGCCTCACGGCCTTCAAGGCCGAGATGCAGGAACTTGAGGCTTGGTTCACGCAAAGCCTGACCGCGCTGCACGGCGATGTTACAGCCGCCGCCGAGTTGCCGCCACTGAGCGAGCCCCGGGGCAACGGCGCGGCCTACGCCAAATTTCTGGAGATATACAGGAACATGAACACGGGCGCAGAAAGCACCGGAGCGCAGTCCGAGACCCCACTCGATGAGCTGAACGCAGAGGTCTAGACGAGGTCGGGCTCACGCCCCCCATGCACGGGCGGCCGCGCGTCTTTCACGATGCACGGACGCCCTTTTTTATCGACTGCCCGGCACGAATCAGCGCCAACGCGCCGCCCTCTTGCCCTGGCGCTGTTCCGGAAGCTGCGCGGCCAATGTCCGACAACATGTTGGCATTGTGATAAAAAACGCATATGCGTCTGAAAAAAACAACGCCTTTTTCAGGACGTTGCCATCACGCGTTGCCGGACAGCGCCGCGCACGCAACCTTTCGCCAATTTTCCACACGCGGAGCTCAACATGTCTGAAAACAGAAAATACAACAGAACCGCAAGCCTCCAGCGCTGCGCTATCGTTTCCCCATCTCTGGACACCCCCTGCCCGGCCAGGATCATCAATCAAAGCCCGGATGGCCTGCTGCTTGAAATGGATTGCGAGATTCCCGTGGGGGACGTACCCGTGAACATCTATCTTGCCGACGAGTTGAGGGGAACCGTGGACTACGAGAGCAGCACCTTTCTGACAGGTTTCATACGCTGGTGCAAAAAAGAAGAAGGAGGATGGTCCGGCTTTTTTCAGGCGGGCGTGCAACTTGTGACCACTGCGCCGCGAAAGGACTGGAGATAGACATGCGCCTCTAAGATATCCGGGGCCGCTCGGCATTTCCTGAAAGCAGGCATCGGATCAACAAATCTTCGGCCCATGCCCGGCCAGCGCCGTAAACCCCGCGCCGGGCCATCAGGCCATTGCCGTTTTCACGCCTGATGCCCATCAAGGCCCTGACCCTTCAAATCATCGCAGCCCACGGTCGCGCACTTCGACAGCACGCACATGAACCCCTTGGCCGACAGACGCGAATAATTGGGAAACGGGAAAACCTTGCCGGGTCAGACCCTGATCGAGGTCACGCCCTTTGATCCGGCCTGCAAACGCGAGAGGATGTCCAGCACGCGCTCGTCCTGGGCGACAGAGGAGCTGTCGCCATCGGCTTTGTGCTTGGCCAGGCGGGCCTGAAACTCGGCCATCCAGTCCACGCGCCCCGATCCGTCGGCTGCCGTGAGCAGGTTCGAGGAACCCGCGAAGCTGGGATCAAAGCTCATGGTCGCATGATCGCGCAGACTGATCAGGCCATTGTCGTAGAGCATGGACGAGACCTTGGCCAGCTCGTCCCTGGTCATGGAACCTGGATCCACTTCCTTGCCGATCTGATGCCACAGGGACTCCTGCGCCGGAGCTGCGGTCATGGCGCTTCCGGTGGATTCGGGTCCGGGACGCTTCATTGCGTCGGCCAGGGAGCCTATGATCGAGAAGGCCGTCTTGGCGATGCCGAGGGCGGCCAGGGGTGCGATGCTCATGTGATACCTCCGGAAAAATCTTCCTGCATGAATATCATGGTGCAGAGATTGTTCCACCGAAAGGCTCAAAGCTGCCCGTCCGCATGGGACCAAAAAAAATGCCCCAGAGTTTTACTTGCCTGCCCTACACACGCAGAGTAGGCGAAGCCCTCAAACCACCCAAAAAATACCATGACAATACCAGCCCCACTCAAAATACGAGCCCTGCTCATTCTGGCCCTGCTCGCGGCCTTTCCGCCGCTGTCCACGGATATGTATCTGCCGGCCCTGCCCACCATGGTCGAGGCCTGGCAGACCACGGAAGCGATCATCAACCTGACCCTGGTCGGCTTTTTCATCAGCTTCAGCCTGGCCCTGCTCTTCTACGGTCCCCTCTCGGACCGCTATGGACGAAAGCCCGTGCTCCTGGGCGGCATATCCCTCTATGTCCTTTCCTGTCTGGTCTGCGCCCAAGCCCAGAGCCCCACGGCTCTGATCGTGGGGCGCATCCTGCAGGGTATGGGCGCGGCCTCGGCGGCAACCCTGTCCCTGGCCATGACCAAGGACTATTTCGTGGGCGCGGAACGCGAGCGGGCCTTGGCCCACATGGCCGTCATAGTTTCCCTGGCCCCCATGCTCGCGCCCGTGCTGGGCGGAATAATGCTCACCTTCGCCGACTGGTCCGCCATCTTCCTCGCCCAGATGGTCCTTGGCGTCGTGGCCATCTGTGGTGTCTGGAGACTCAAGGAACCGGCCCCGGCCACGACCCGCACCCTGGCCCAGGTCATGGGCGGCTACCTGCGGCTCATGTGCAACCTGCGCTTCATGACGCAATGCACCCTCATCGCCTTGGGCATGACCCCGCTTTTCTGCTTCATCGGCGGCTCTTCCTTCATCTTCGTGACCTATTTCGGTCTCAGCGAGCAGGAATACAGCTATTTCTTCGCCTTCAATTCAGCCGCGCTCATGCTCGGATTCTGGATCTGCGGCAGGCTGCTGAGGCGCATGCCCGGATTTCGCATCATCCTGTTCGGCTATGCCGGAATCCTGGTCAGCTCGGCGGTCCTGGCCCTGTGTTCCGGCCTCGGCCCCTGGGGCATGGCCGGGCCCATGGCCTGCCTGACCCTGAGCCTTGGCATGACGCGCCCGCCGAGCAGCAACTTCCTGCTCGAACAGGTCAAACAGGACGCCGGATCGGCGGCCTCCCTCATCATGTTCACGTATTTCGTGGGCGGTGCCACGGCCATGTGGTTCATCGCCCTGCCCTGGGACAACAAGATCCTGACCCTGGCCCTGGTGGGCGTTGTCACCAGCGCCCTGGTCTTGGTATTACTGCCGAGGCTGGGACGAGCGCCGCAGGAGTGATGATTTCTTTAATTAATGCTTGGCTGCCAAGATGCTCAGGAATGGTCTAGAGAGATTATTCATTGGCCGAATCCGCCACAAATCGCCGCCCCTTTCCGGTCAGGCGGTACTTCTGCAGACGGCTCCTTGGTTTGGAGGGGATGGTCATTTCAACCAGGCCTTCGGCCAACGCAGGCCCCAGATACCGCTCGCGGAACGATTTGCGATCCTTGAGCCCCAGGGCGGACTGCAGGGCTTCGCGGCTCATCTCCACACGAAGCGCCGCAAGAAGCTCGCCGACTTGGGGGGGGGTGACTTGGGGGGTGACGGAAGAACTCGTCTCCAGAATCATCTGAAACAAGAAAACCCGTCAAAGACGTTGTGTCCTTGACGGGTTTGTTGCTTAAGCTGGTGGGCCAACAAGGAATCGAACCTTGAACCTGCTGATTAAGAGTCAGATGCTCTACCAATTGAGCTATTGGCCCGGCGTGTTGAATCGGAATATGCAAATTATGTCAAAGTATTAGCTCTAAAACTTGCTTTGCGCCGACAACGAAAAGGCTTCTACGGTTTTCCAGGTTGCCCGTCAAGGGGAAAATTAGTGAATGGTGAATTGTCAGTGGTGATTGGAGAAAAAAGAGGGAGATTTTTAGCGCAACAATCTGAAATTAAAGATAATTTAACAAAACCCCAGACTATTCGGACCCAAAGACCACCCAGAGCGACCACCGCCCCGCCTTTGTCCACTCACCACTCACCATTCACTATTCACCATTCACTATTCACCATCCGCAAACAATCAAAGCAGATACTTAACGCCCTCGCAACCCGCCAGGGCGACGCCAAGGCTGTCGAGGATTTCACGGCTTTCGATGTGCATGCGTACGGTATAGGTCACGTAGGAACCATTGCGGGAGACGTTGCTGGCGCGGGGAGTTTCAGTGAAGCCATGACTTTTAATGACATCGAGGATGGCGGCGAAGGCTTCGTCGCTGCGCACGGCTATGATTTTGTACTCCCAGTGCAGGGGAAACTCGAGTTCCGGCTTATTCATGGGGGCTCCTTGTTGACGGATGTGTGCGGTACAGCTAGTCCAAGGACCAGCGTCCGTGACGGATTCCATGGCCCAAGCTTTTTCGGACAGTCAATACCAAATTTCCACATGACGAGGTGCGGATGGAATCCATCCGGGAAATATATCGAATTGGCGCAGGTCCTTCCAGCAGCCACACCATGGGCCCCAAGCTCGCCGCCGAGCAGTTTCGGGCCCGCGTCAAGGGGGCGGCCTCCTTTCAGGTAGTCCTGTACGAGAGCCTTGCCGCCACCGGCAAGGGGCATCTCACCGACAAGGCCATCCGGGAAGCCCTGGCACCCTTTCCCGTCGAAATTCTCTGGGCACAGGACCGGCAGCAGCCCGAACATCCCAACGCCATGGACTTCACGGCCCTGGACGAAAACGGCCGGGTGCTCGACAGCTGGACGGTTTTCAGCATCGGCGGCGGCGCCCTGCGCGACAGGGGCTCCACCTTCGCAACGCCCCAGATCTATCCGTTGCAGAGTCTCACGGAAATCATGGAGCTTTGCGGCGAAGAAGGCATCACCTACTGGGAATTCGTGGCCCGTCACGAAGGCGAGGACATCTGGAACTTCCTTGAAGAGATCCGGGCCGCCATGCAAAGCTGCGTGGAACGGGGCCTGACCACCGAGGGCGTCCTGCCTGGCGGCCTTGGACTGGCCCGCAAGGCCAGCTCGTACCACCAGAAGACCCTGCTTGGCGGAGCCGAGATGCGCCGGACCGGACTTCTGGCCGCATACGCCCTCGCGGTGTCCGAAGAGAACGCCTCCGGAGGGACCGTCGTCACAGCGCCGACCTGCGGCGCGAGCGGCGTGTTGCCATCGGTGCTGCGCTACCTGAAGGAAAACATGAAGGCCAGACCCAGATCCATCCTGCAGGCGCTGGCCACAGCCGGACTGATCGGGCTGATCATAAAAAACAACGCGTCCATCTCCGGGGCCGAAGTCGGCTGCCAGGGCGAGGTCGGTTCGGCCTGCGCCATGGCCGCTGCGGCCGCCGCCCAGCTCATGGGCGGCACCATCCGCCAGATCGAATATGCCGCCGAGATGGGACTTGAGCATCACCTGGGCCTGACCTGCGACCCCGTCGGGGGGCTGGTCCAGATACCCTGCATCGAACGCAACGCCATGGCCGCCTCTAAGGCGATCAGCATCGCGCACATGGCGCTTTTATCGGACGGCTCGCACCGCATCCCCTTTGACGAAGTGGTGCGAGTCATGAAAGAAACAGGACACGACCTGCCAAGCCTCTATCGGGAAACATCCCACGGGGGCCTGGCCAAAGCATATGGCGAACGCAAGGAAAAACGAGGATCCGCATGAAGAGAGATGAAGAAGATTTCGAAGAGCTGCCTACCACCAGGGAATCAGAAGAACCGACCAGCCGTGGCAAGGAACTCAAACTCTTCACGATGTGCCTGAAAAAATTCATAAAGAAGATCTTTCAGCACATGGTCGCGACCCGTTTCGCTTCCTGGAAGGAACTGGCCATCCACGACCAGGACGGCCTGGCCTACCCCATTTACAACTACGTCATCGACGCGTCCGACCCACGGCTGCGTCAGACCTATGCCGATTACGGCCTTGAAATCGACGGCGGGACACTTCTGGCCGACCTGTCGGTGTCCGCCATCCTGGAAGAGGAAGGAGCCATCGGCCTTGAGTTCTATCTCTACGAGACAACGTCCATCGTGCCCTACGTGTGCGACGATTTCGAAGCCGTGGAAAACGAACGACCGGACATGTCCCATTTCCGCAGGATCAACCACGCCGACTTCGAAACCCTCTACGACGAACTCAAAAAGAACAACATTTTCGAGGACATCTACTACGAGCTGAACAAGTCCATCCTGCTCATCGAGCTTTCCGAACGCGAAGCCCTGGCCCAGATGAAAAAGGACAGCCTGCGCATCATCTCCGGCATCTTTGCCCGCGCCAAGTCCATCTCGAACCTGAACACCATCACCAACACCGACATCAAGGAATTCAAGCTGGATTTCGAGATCGAGGGACGCAAGTTTTCTCTCGTGGTCCTAAACGGCCACGACGCGGACAATCTGCCGGTCTATTCTTCCGTGCTGACCATGCCTGAGTACAAATCCGTGGCGCAGTACGTGGATCTGGACACTCTCTATGAAAAATTCCTGAAGGTGCTGCGTGCCAAAAACATCGCCGACCCCGAGGCGGTCCTTCTTGAAGCGCTCAAGCCCCATGATCGCACCGCGCAAAGCGCGGCACCGGCAATGCCCACTCCATGAACCGGCTGCAAGCGGCGCGGCGAATCCTTGACCACCATCGCCAAACCACTATAAGTTGTTTCCATGACTCCCTTCCCATGCGTGGAACAAAAAACACCCGCCTTCAAATTGCAACCCAGGAGCTTCGTATGCGCCATAACAAAACATTGCTCATTCTTTGCCTCTTACTGATCGCAAGTACCGGCCTGCTCACGTCCTGCGCCTCCAGCCGTTCGGCACAGGTGTATTCCCGTGACCAAGCCATGCAGGAAATGCGGGTCAATTACGGGACCGTGCAATCCGTCCGTGCCGTGCAGCTCGAAGGCACAAAGAGCGGAATCGGAGCGGTGGGCGGCGGCGTGACCGGCGGCGTCCTCGGTAGCATGGTCGGTGGCGGCCGTGGCCAGGTGCTCGGCGCGGTGGTCGGTGCCCTGGGCGGCGCGGCCGCAGGCGCCATGGCCGAAGAGGGCGTGACCAGAAAAAACGCCCTTGAAATAACGGTGGAACTCGATACCGGCGAGATCCTGAGCGTGGTTCAGGAAGCCGACATGGAATTCTATGCCGGTGAAAGAGTGCGCGTACTGCGTGCCAACGACGGCTCGTCCAGGGTCCAGAAGTAACTTTCCCGAACGCTTTTGGCTGACTGCTCAATAATACAAAATTCACAGGCCGTTCAAAAATGGTAAGATGCAAGGAAGCGAAAAAATCCAGGGCGCGCAGTGTATTAAGCTGATGCGCGGTCTGGATTTTTTTCGCTGACGCAGCAGATTGCCGTTTTTGAGCGGCCTGTCAGGAGATAAAGATGGAGCTCTCGCTCGTACCCATCAAGAATCCGCACGCCCTCAATCTGATCCTGGGGATGTCCCACTTCATCAAGACCGTGGAAGACGTGCATGAAGCCATGGTCAACACCGTGCCCGGGGCAAAGTTTGGGCTAGCCTTCTGCGAAGCCTCGGATGTCTGCCTGATCCGGACCACGGGCACGGACCCCGAACTGATCGAACTGGCCACGGAAAACGCCAAGGCGCTCTCCGCCGGACACAGCTTCATCCTGTTCATGCGCGACATGTTTCCGGTCAACGTGGTCAACACCATTCAGAACGTGCCCGAAGTGGTGCGCCTCTTTTGCGCCACGGCCAACCCGGTCCAGGTCATCGTGGCCCAGACGGATCAGGGCCGGGGCATCCTCGGAGTGGTCGACGGATTTGCATCGAAAGGCGTCGAGACCGAGGCAGACAAGGAGAAGCGCACGAAATTCCTGCGCATGATCGGCTACAAGTTCTGACATGACGGCGGCCCAGCCCAAACGCGCCAAAACCGTTCTGGTGGTGGACGACGATCCGTTCATTCGCGCCATCACCGGAGCGAGCCTGCGCTCCCGAGGTTTCAGGATCCTGGAGGCCGGCAACGGCCAGGAAGGCCTGGACATGTTTCAGGCCCACGGACCCGACCTGCTCATCGTCGATCTGAAGATGCCGGTCATGAGCGGCCTGGAGCTTTTGGCCAGACTGTCCGGCGCAACTCCCCGCACCCCGGTGCTGGTTGTTTCCGGCGAGGGCGGCCTGGACGAAGCGGTGGAGGCACTGCGCC
Source organism: Desulfomicrobium apsheronum (assembly GCF_900114115.1). Classification (NCBI taxonomy): domain Bacteria; kingdom Pseudomonadati; phylum Thermodesulfobacteriota; class Desulfovibrionia; order Desulfovibrionales; family Desulfomicrobiaceae; genus Desulfomicrobium; species Desulfomicrobium apsheronum. The sequence goes on from NZ_FORX01000008.1 coordinate 91,051, forward strand.
TTGGAGCCTGGGACTACCTGGTCAAGCCCATCGTCTCGCCCACGGTCCTCCTGCATGCCGTGGACAAGGCCCTGGAACGGGCAGCCCTGATCCGCGAAAACGAAGATTACAGGCTCAACCTCGAACGCCAGGTCCAGCAACGCACCCTGGAGCTGCAAAAGGCCAACCGCGAGCTTGAGCAACAATTCCTGAAACAGCAGAAGCTGGGCATCATCGGCACCCTGGCCGGGGGCATGGCCCACGACTTCAACAACATCCTCTCCTCCATCGTTTTCTCCACGGAACTCATCCGCGGCTCCGTAGGGGCATGCGAAACTCCGGACCCGGAAGACCTGGAGCGCATCCTGCGCGTCTGCCAGCGCGGCACCTCGCTCATCCGCAGCGTGCTGCATTTCACCGGCAAGATGCACGAGGAATTCACCCACTTTTCCGTGCGCGACACCATGCTCGAAACCCTGGATATCATCCGGGGCACCACGAATTCGCGCATCGAGGTCAAGACCCGGGTGGACCATCATCTGGGCACGCTTTTCGGCGATCCTGTCCATATGCAGCAGATTCTCATGAATCTGACCAACAACGCCATCCACGCCCTCGCAAGCACCGAAAAGCCGTGCATTGAAATTTCGGCCGTCGCCTACGACGAGCAGCAAACGGACATCATGATCACCGATCCCGAGAGCATGCTCGTGGTCATCAGCGTGAGCGACAACGGACCCGGCGTACCGGATGAGGATCTGTCCAAACTGTGCGAGCCTTTCTTCACCACCAAACCCAGGGACGAAGGGACCGGGCTTGGACTCTTTGTCACCCAGAAGATCGTGAAGACGCTGCGCGGCAAACTGCTCTTCTCGCGGAACCAGTCAGGCGGCACCACCGCGCGGATCTGTCTGCCCGCCCACCGGGACCGGATCCCTGACTGCGCCGAATGCCTGACCATCCCGGACATCCGGGGCAATGCGGAGCGCATCCTGGTCATCGAATCACACCCCGAGGTACGCGCCTCCATCAGCTCCTGCCTGACCAGACTCGGCTATCAGGTCCGGCAGGCCGAAAGTCTGGCGCAGGGGTGCGGCATCGTGCAGGAGGAGCCGCTGGGTTTTGACCTCATCCTGACCGATGACGGCCCCCCAAACAGCCTCGACGACCTCTGTGCGACCGTGCGGCAACTCAACCCGGCCATCCGCATCATGCTGGTCACAGCTTCGCCACTGGGGAGCATCGCCTGTTCGCACCATGCCGTATGCCGTGTACTTCTCAAGCCGGTGAACATGGTCGCACTTGGTCAGGCCATGCACCACTGCCTGGCCGAGTGCCACTGCAAAATTTGAAAAACGCATTGCCTCACGCTCCATCCGTCCTTATCTGACCTGCCACAAGCAAAGGAGAATCATCATGGAAAGCGTCGACATCCTCATCATAGGCCAAGGTCCCGCCGGTCTCTCGTCCGCCATCTACACGGCACGGGCAGGCATGAACACCCTGATTCTGGGTTGCGCCCCCAAGGTGGCCGGCGATTATGAAATAGACAACTACTTCGGGTTCACCGAAACCATAACCGGGAAGGAATTGATCGAACGGGGCAAGGCTCAGGCCGCAAAATTCGGGGCCGACATCCGTTGCGACCGCGTGCTCGGCATCCATCAAGACGACGCGGGCGCTTTCGTGGCCAAGACCGAGGACAAGAAAATCGAGGCCGCGTCCATCATCCTGGCCACCGGCGTGTCCCGCATCAGGCCCGGCATCTCGAACCTGGCCGACTATGAAGGCAAGGGCGTGTCCTACTGCGTGAGCTGCGACGGCTTCTTCATGCGCGGCAAGCCGGTCATGGTTGTCGGGGAGGGAAATTTCGCCGCCAACCAGGCCCTGGAACTCCTGCAATACACCCCGAATGTGAAGGTCTGCTCACAGGGCAAGGAGCTGTCCATCAGCGAGGAATTCCTCTACCGCTTGGAAGAAAGCAAAATCCCCGTCCTGACAGGCAAGATCGCCAAGCTGGCCGGGGATAACGGGCTTGAAAAGGTTCACCTTGAATCCGGCGAGCAGATCGACGCCCAGGGCCTCTTCGTGGCCATGGGACAGGCCTCCTCCAGCGACTTCGCCTACAGCCTGGGCCTCATGCGCAACGGCCAGTTCATCGAAACGGACCGGGATCAGCGCACCAACGTGCCTGGCGTCTTCGCGGCCGGAGACTGTGTGGGCCGCTTCCTGCAGATCAGCGTGGCCGTGGGCGAAGGAGCCTTGGCCGGACGCGCGGCCATCAGCCACGTCAAGGAGAGACGCCGCACACTTCTTGACAAAGAAGCGAAGTAGGACTTAACAACCGTTGCTCCTCACGAGAGGGCCAATAGCTCAGTTGGTAGAGCCCCCGGCTCATAACCGGATGGTCCCAGGTTCGACCCCTGGTTGGCCCACCATTCACACAAAAAAAGCCCGCTCAATGCGGGCTTTTTTGCGCCAATCGCAAACCATTCCGGGTCGTTATATTCATTATCCTTCAGCATCTTCCATTTTGCTGCTAAGTGTGTAAACTCATTTTTGGGGTATCAATTTGGGGTATCCCGCCCCATGTGGGGTATCTTGAGTCAAAAATGGGGGTATCCAATGCTTACAGACGCACAGATTCGAGCGGCAAAGCCATCCGACAAGGCGTACAAACTTTACGACGCGGACGGTCTCTTCCTCTTCGTCCCACCTTCCGGATCAAAGCTGTGGAGAATGAAGTATCGAGAGAACGGAAAAGAAAAATTGGCGAGTTTTGGCAAATACCCCATTGTCACCCTTAATGAAGCCAGACTCAAGAAAGACGAGTTCAAGATCGCTCTGGGCCGTGGAGAACTGCCGCCCAAGGCACAACGAAAAGACGAAAGCCTCGAAAAGATCGCCCGGGAGTGGTATTCCAAAAAAGCCCCAGGCTGGGCGGAGTCACACGCTGTCAAGATTATGCTCGGATTGGAGAAAAACGTGTTTCCCTTCATCGGCAGTCGCACAATGGACAGCCTTGAGCCCCCCGAGATCCTTGCGCTCTTGCGGCGCATCGAAGCCAGGGGCGCGGTAGATCTCGCGCACAGAACACGCGGAATAATCGGACAGGTATTCCGTTATGCAATCGCGACCGGTCGCGCAACTCGCAATCCGGCAGGGGATCTGGTTGGAGCGATTCCTCCCGCTCGGGTTCAACACTACCCCGCCCTCACCGACCCGGCTGAAGTCGGAGCACTGCTGCGTGCAATCGAGGCTTTTACCGGAACACCCCATGTGCGCGTCGCTCTGCGGCTTGCCCCCATGCTTTTTGTACGTCCTGGGGAACTTCGAAAGATGGAATGGTCGGAACTGGACTTGTCCGGCCGGGAATGGTGCATTCCGGCAGAAAAAATGAAGACACGGAATCCGCACATCGTCCCCCTAGCCCTCCAGGCAACTGAATTGCTGGGAGAGTTGCCCAAGGTCGGCCAGTACGTTTTCCCCAATGGTGGCAAAGACAAGTCGAAGGCCATGAGTGAGGCGGCTATCAATGCCGCCCTTCGACGCCTCGGTTACGACACGAAAAGCGAGATCACGGCCCATGGGTTTCGCGCCATAGCCCGAACGCTTCTGCATGAACGCCTGCGCATCGATCCAGTCATCATTGAGCACCAACTTGCGCATGCAGTGCCCGACACCCTTGGACGTGCCTATAATCGAACCAAGTTTCTCGATGAAAGAAGGAAGATGATGCAACTTTGGGCAGATTATCTGGACGAATTGAAGGCAGGTCAGGGCCGCAAGGTGTTGCCTTTCACGGTCAACGAGTGACATCTCCTGCGATGACTGCTAATATTTGACAACGTGGATAGACGCGATAGTCTCTCCCCTGCCCCGGGCTTGCCTGGGGCTTTTTTTGGGTTCATCCGGTTAAAGCGTACTTGGCTTCGTGAATCCCCAGAATTCTGAGTTTAAAGAACTCCTGATCCCGGTAGCCGTACGCCTGCCTTTTGAGCGTCTTGATCTTGTTGTTGGTTCCTTCCATGGGCCCAGAGGATATGGGATGGTCGTACCAAGCCAGGATGCCAGTTCGGTACGTGGCCATGGTCTTGCCCATCTTCACCAATGGGCCAACTTCTGAAGCCAGGGCGCTGTTTATCCACTGCTCAATATACACGGCCGCAGCGGCCTTGTTCGGCTGGTTCCAGATCTGCCGCAGCTCCTCTTTGAGGTAATAGGCTTTCGCCAACGGCTCATTGGCCTCCAGCGCCTCTTGCAACCGCTCGTGCTCCTGCCGCTCCGGGTTAAGGTTTTCCGGATTCTTCAGCAAAATCCAGCGGCTGCCTTTGAGCACGCTCTTACCCATCTTGTCCTGCAACTCGCGGTGAAGCTTGCGACGCACCTCCGTGAGCCTGTCGTTCATCAGCTTCACCACATGGAAATGGTCGAGGACCACGGCAACGCCGGGCAGATGTTCAAGCACGGACCCGATATAGGCTGCACTCATATCTGACCTGCTTGGCTCTTTTCAGACCAGTCGAAACTTGAGATAGGTTTCTCCCTCAACCACGAGGGAACTGATGAAAAAGGGACGATTTTCCGAAGAGCAAATGGTGGGCATACTGCGCGAAGCTGACCGTAGTCCGGTGGCCCAAGTGGCCAAGAAGCATGGAATCAGCGAGCAGACGATCTACACGTGGCGCCAGCGGTTCGCAGGCATGTCCGCCGATGACGTAAAGCGGCTACGCCTGTTGGAACAAGAGAACACGCGGCTGAAGAAGATCCTTGCGGAACGGGACCTTGAAATTGAGGTCATGAAGGAAATCGCCGCAAAAAAATGGTAGGCGCACCCGTCCGACGCCTCCAGGTGGGATACGCCAGGAGCCGCGGACTTTCACAACGCAGGGCGTGTGCGCTGTTATCCACCTCCCGATCGTCACTCCGCTATGAGTCGCGCCTGGAGGCCCGAGACAAGCCGCTGATAGCGGCGATGACGGATCTGGCTGCGACGTATCCGCGCTTCGGATATCGCCGGATCAACGTGTTCATGGAGCGCCAGGGGCATTTCATGGGCGTCGACAAGGCGTACCGCTTGTGGTCCAAGGCTGGATTGCAGGTGCCCAGAAAACGGCCTCGGAAGCGGATTGCGGCGTCCCGTCCGCGACCACAACTGCCGATGGGTGCAAACGAACTGTGGGCGTACGACTTTGTCTACGACGCCTGTGCAAATGGTCAGCAGATCAAATGCCTGACCGTGGTGGATGAATATACGCGGGAGAGTCTGGCTATAGACGTTGCCGGCAGCATCAGGTCGTGTCGGGTTATCGAGGTGTTGTCGCGCCTGATCAGCGAACGCGGAGCCCCTCTGAGTCTTCGCTCTGACAACGGTCCGGAGTTTGTGTCGAAGGCGTTGCTCAAATGGGCAGCCCGGGAATCTCTGGAGTTGGCGCTGATTGAGCCAGGCAAGCCATGGCAGAACGGTTTGAACGAGAGTTTTAACGGCAAATTTCGAGACGAGTGCCTGTCGATGGAATGGTTCCGGTGTCGGGCTGAGGCAAGGGTTGTGATCGAGGAATGGAGGCGGCACTACAACTCCGTTCGCCCGCACTCAAGCTTGAACAACATGACACCCGAACACTTCTGTCGGCAGTATGGAAAAAACTTGAACCGTGGGGAAACCCTCAAGAATTGAGTGGTCCGAAGTTTCCCGGCAGGTCAGCTCGGCAATACGCAACTCGATTCGGCGGACAAGTCCACATGACGCACACCCAATCCGTGGCACCTCGACGACCAGCCAGACAGGTTTTAAGCCAACTGGCACCGTGCGCAACCATCGTTCTGATACGCCCCGGTGGACGACATTACGGCTTCGGCAGCATGGACAGCGGACCAGCGTGCCCTTGGGGCGCACATGCAGGAGGATGTTCCCTCCTACGAATTCCTGCCGGACGTAGTCATAGCCAGGCAGCCCGAACGCATGGTACAAGAAGCTCGTGGACATGGCGGTTCATCCTCTTGGTTTTTATTGGCGTAAAAACTTGATGAACCCCATGTCCCTTCATTTTGTCAAAAGTACGCTCCAGCCGGATGAACATTTTTTTGTTCAAAAATCCTTCACAGTTTATATAAAAAACTATTATTAAATACTATTTACTATACACAAATTTTTGATTTGAATTTTACACTAATGTTTATATTAAAATATAAATCTAAACTATTATAGTTGTGAATTATTCATCGAACAATTCAACTATTTTTACATTCAATCCCTTGGCAATTATTGCAAGAGTTTCAAGCTTACATAATTTAATTTGGCTTGTTCTGGCTCGCTCAATAATTTTTGTGGACAACTTTGTTTCATTTGAAAGCGCTACTATGGATATTTTTTTCTCTTCCATGATTCGCTTCACATTACTCGTAATCCCTGTTGTTTCCGAACGAATATCGTAAATTGACATGACCCCACCACCGTCCTGATTGTTTTGAGCGAGACTACCGGAAATGTATTGACAAGCCCAACGTAATATATTACCGCATTCATCAACCTATACCTTCTCCCGGCACCGACATTAAAGCCGTGTCTTGAGAAAAAATCTATTACTTACCGATTGTTATGAAAATTATCATCATGGGCGACATTCACGCAGATTTTGGGTCATTGAACCAGTTTCTGAACAAACAGAAGCCGGACATTGTTCTGCAATGCGGAGATTTCGGCTGGTGGCCACATCGACACGGAACAGAGAAAATCACCAGAAATCGCCGATTCGATCAGTATTCCATCAAGCCGCAAAGCACAAAAATATACTGGTGCGACGGGAATCACGAAAATCACGACGATCTGCAGGAACGCGTAAAGGCTGCCCCGGACGGGCCGATTGAGATCCCGGTTCCCGGCTGTTTCTACATGCCAAGGGGTTCAGTCTTGACCTTACCAGACGGCAGGAACGTCCTCTTCTTCGGGGGAGCCATGTCCACCGACAGGGACGGTCGAACCGAAGGCGACGACTGGTGGGCGAAAGAGGTGCCCACTGTCGAGGACCTTGATCATGCCCGGGCGCAAGTTGCTGCCCATGGCGGACGCGTTGATATCGTGATTTCACACACTGGACCTACACGATTCTTGCGAAAGCTCCCGGCGAAAGAAATCAACCCGGCCAGGCTTATGGACCCCACGGTGGCCCTTCTAGACACGGTTCTGGAGGAGTTTCAGCCGAGGCAGTGGTTTTTTGGGCACTTCCACTTACACGCAAATGGAGTTGATCAGGGTTGCGCTTGGCAGTGCCTGAGCGGAGAAGGCCTGGGGGGCACGTGGTGGGTGGAGCTGAGCTCGTAGTCTGGAAGTGCCAAAATGTGGCACTTCCAGACTACGAGACGACGGTGAAAAGTGGGCTTTGGAGGTGGTGGTGTGAAAGTTGAAATGGGTGCAGGATTCCTAGCGGGAGGCCTGGGGACCAAATCTGAAAAACTGCGGGGGAGTATGATTCTGTTCGCAGGCGACTGCCAAGGGGATTTCGTGCCTATCATCGAGGAGGCCGACGATGCCTTGGCTGTCGTGCTCTTGGGCGACCAGGAGCCGCAGGTGTCCCTGGCCGATGAGTTGGGGCCTGGCTTGGCCAGAAAATCGTGGTGGATCTACGGAAACCACGACAGTGACTATTTGGACTTCTTCGAAAATCACAAATCCATGGCCGACCGGAACCTGCACTGCCGGATGATCGAGATCGATGGCGTGCGGATCGCGGGCCTGGGCGGTGTGTTCCGCGCAAAAAAGTTCGAAATTGACCAGACCACGCGCCTGGACGAGGTGGATCTGGACTGCCCACAAGACTACCGGGAAGCATGGATCAAACTGCGGCGAGGCGGACGAGCGTACCCCGCAGACTTCACCTCAATCTTTCCTGACGATCTGAAATCCTTGCTGGAGCTGGCGGGACACGTGGACGTGCTGGTCACGCACGAGGCGCCGGAAAGCCATGCGCTCGGCTACCAGCTCATCGGCGACCTAGCCCGCGCCATGGGCGTCAAGATGATCATCCACGGCCACCACCACGAGCGCTACAGCGGAACTATCACGGGTGGAATTCGCGTCGAAGGCCTCGGATTGGCAAGGACATCCGAAGGATTTTTCTGGCTGGACCACGGCCTTGGAGAGCGGCGATGATCCTTTTCGTTGGGGACTGCCACGGTGACTTTGAACCCATGCTTACGGCCGCAACCGAGGCCACGGCAGTCATCCTTCTCGGGGATCAGGAACCCCTCTACGATCTGGCGTCCATCCTCGGCCCGGAGATCGCGGCAAAGACATGGTGGATATTCGGCAACCATGACAGCGATGATCCCGAATACCTGACGCACCACGCGGCCATGGCCGACAGAAACCTGCACTGCCGCGTGGTTGAGATCGATGGCCTGCGCATCGCCGGACTCGGCGGCACCTTTCGGTCCAATATCATGGGCGTTGACCGACAGACGACGTTGAGTGACCTGCCCCACGTCCGCCCCCAGGACACTCGCCAAAGCCTGGCACTGATCCGCAAGGGCAAGAAGCTCGCCCCGCAGGATCACACGACCATTTTCCCGGAAGACCTTGCGCTGATGGCCCGCCTTGCCGGCAAGACCCGCGTCGACGTCCTCGTGAGTCACGAAGCCCCGGAGTCCCATCGACTCGGCTATCGGATTCTGGGTGATGCGACCCGCGCCCTCAAAGCCAGGATTCACGTTCACGGCCATCACCACGAGCGTTATGACGCCATGATTGATGGAGGCGTCCGGGTTGCCGGGGTGGGGATGTCGGGCATGATGATTGAATGGCTGCAGCCAAGTGATGGGCTCTTTTGGCTTTCGGCCTTTCCTGGCGGCAACGTGCTTGCGATGGGATACGACCCGAAAAAAAAGATGTTCCAAGGCGAGTTCGTCGGCCTGGAAGGGTGCAAAGATCTTACGGCCCCCGACCTGAAAACCATGCAGGAAAAAGGCGCCCTGCTTCTTGAAACGTTCATGAAGAAACCCAAGCGTAGATAACAGGAGGACACCCATGCGCACAATGGTCTATGACTTCTCCAAGGTGAGGCCTCCAAAAAAACCAATTGACCCCGAAGAGGTGGCTACGCTCAGGCGGATACTGCGAAAATATCCTTGCGACATCGAAGACGACCGTATCCGCCTTCACCTTGAGCTCAATGTGACTCCAGAGGAGCGCCTGATTCTGCGTAAGTATCTGATGGCGAAGGGCTACCACGCCACCAAGGATGCGGTTGCGGAGCTGGACGCAATGAATTTCAGCGCACGCTCGCAGCAATTCCACATAATCTCTTCAAAAGACAAGGGCACCAATTTCTAAAATTGCCAGCTATCCACAGGGTCCCTTCCGGTCCATTGTCACCAAGTTCAGAGCCAACATGTCCAAATCTCATGGATAGCTCTCCGTATTCTTGAATCATCAACTTTTGACGGAGTTATCTACCGCAGATCCACAGAATTCCGTAAGACACCCCGCAAAAAAAACACACTCAACCTACCAACCTGATTATTGTCTTACATCCTATTATTCTTGACACTTTCTAAGGCATGGGGCTTAACTCCGGTTGACAAAAAAAGTAGCACCGTTTGTGTTTAAAAATACGAGGTCGTCCCACCTGTATAGGATCATGATCGATTTTTTTCTGGTAGGTTGCTGAATTTTCAACCACTCGAAACATGAAGGTTCCTTGATATTCATGTTCGGAGAAAACTGTATTTGATTGCCTGAAATCCACTAAGGAGGGAGCTGGATGTCCGTCTATGCACCTGGGGCGCGTATTGTCGTGCGTGATGCGGAATGGTTGGTTCGGCAGGTCGAGCGAACCGATATGGCTGGCGACGCCCTCAAGGTGGTGGGAATCTCCGAGTTGGTTCGGAATCGGGAAGCCATTTACCGCTCATCGTGACATATGGGTGTGACACAAATTCTCAAAATTACGTATTTTGGAATTATTCAGGATACTCGACATCATGCAGACTAATACCTAAGCATTCCGGCTGCCACCATACGGGGTTCAACCATGGGTCCTGCCATTCTTCCTGCAAGATACTGGTTGCGCCACCTGCCTTCCGAGATACTTCATTGCTCGGTGCCAACTCGCAATGCACGCGCCAAGACTGATTATCCCAGGCCAACACGCTTTCGCCCCGCAGAGCGGAAAATTTTAGATGGTGACACAGGGCGCTGACCAGGGTGTCGTAGAGCGTCCAGGAAACCGTCCGTGTCCAGCCAGGCATGGTTGTCAAAACAACCTCCAGACTGCCCTCCCCGTTTCCATGCCGTGCCAAGGTGAATGTACCGACGGCAAACAGTTCGGGATCAAGCTCTCGTCCATCGCTTTGGACAGGCGTGCCTGTTGCATCGAATAATTCAGACTGGCGCAACTGTTTTTCTTCCTCGGAAAGACAATTGAGGACATGGCCCGCAAGGGATGGAAAAAAACGTATCAGAAAACAGCTCCTGCCTTCAGCGTCCGCTTCGAGCAATTCCAACGAGTGAACCCCCTGCGCGTTGGCCAGCCACAGGTACCAGCCCAGAGGCTCGCACAGTTTCTCGCTGATCCCTTCCAATTCCAGGACCTGCCGAGCCGAGGGGTTGGGCATGACCATCCGCAAGGCTCCATCAAGAACCGACAAGGCTGCCAGACCTTGGTCAATGTTTTTTCCAATTGTTCTATTCATGGCCATTGCTCTCGAAAATCATGCGTACTGCCTCGTCGATTCCAACTTTGTCGATATCGATACCCAACCGTCCGGCTTCATCTTCGAACAGTTCCCGGGGATAATGTCGCGACAAGGTCGAGCCCTTGTCGTCAGATACGAAAAAAGTCCGTGTCTCGGCGGCCTGCCGAAAAACGTCCCTCGCCTCGCTCAAGGCAGCAAAAGTTCCGTGCAGAGCGTGCCTGAAAATATTGCGCCGGGAGATCATCTTGTCGGAACTCATGCCGTACTCCTTGTTTGCAACGGCGGTCGGCCCTGAATATTGCAGGGCCGACCGCCGTCAGATTCACATACCGGCTAGCGCTTCTGGAAAGGCCAACCCCGGAAAAACTTCTGGTGTGCAAACATCAGAATGAGAAACATGACTGTCCAGGCCAAGGTGGTGTCGCCTTCCTGAGCGATGCCGGGAACCGTGCCAAGCAGCAATGGTCCCAGTTCGTAATAAACGTACGAGAGAGCCAAGCCGCCGACAATCGCGATTGCACTACGAAGCACCGCACGAAGGGCCACATTGTCCACGTTGGGCCAGTTATGGAAATAGTTGGCCAGGATAAAGGCGGCAGCATGGCAGAACATGGCCATCTCGGCGATATGATTCCAGCGCCAAGCCGGGTTTTCCAATGTGGCTCCACCCTCGAAAGCCTCCAAGTCCCACCACCAGTCCATGATCATGTTTCCTCCGATCATGATCATATATCCCAAAGCCAGCACCGACACTGTCATCACGGCGGTTCGATTCCCGGGATTGGATATGCAGGACCACGGACGGCCTTCCCAAAGCAAGTGCGTCCAGTACAGCAAGACCAGCGCCGGCACGATCCATCCGAAGTGGAACTGGCTACTCATGGTCATGGCTTGATCGATCCACCAGGGCTTGGCGCCCATGAAAATCTGCGCCGGATAGAACTGATAGGCGATATGCGGGAAGAAAAGCACGCTAAAAGCCAGAATTGCCAGCACCAGACCGGCAAAAAAGACGCCCAGTCCCCGCGCGAAACGTCCCAACGACGCCCAAGGCCGGAAACCCAAGGTCGTAAGCCAGAGCATGGTGAAAAAAATGATGCAAGTGTTCATCATCACTTGGGCGAAGCAGGCGTTTTCAGTAGCGGTCTGCGGATACTGCCCCAATCCTCCGCCGGAAAGCAGGCCGGGTCCGCTGAAGAAAACTGGACCATACATGCCGAGCATCTGATAGTAGAAGACAAACATCACGAAAAAACCCACCAATATATAGGTGGTAAGGAGTACCGTGCCGCGTATGACAGAAGGGCTTTCATTCAGCCAGCGACGGTTGAAAGGCCAATAGTCGAAGACATCAACGCCCCAGTGTATAACCATCAAAATGGTAATGACGAAGGAAACGCCCACATTTGGCGTGTAAAGCCTCACGGGCCCTTCGGGAGAAAAAACAAGGTACCAGCATGCCTGGGCTACCAAAAGAATCAAGGCTAGGTTCAGGGCACCACTAAAGAAGAGGTTTGTCTCCATTGTATTTGGTGACGTATCTGTTGCATCTGGTGACACTGAAAGTGTCATATGCGCCGATTTGCTCATTATTTCAGCTCCTTTTTGTCCTTGCATAATCCACAATTATTCATGCATTTTTTTAATAAATACTAACTTAGATAATACATCTGAAGTTCTTCCATAAAAATATGCTTGAATGCAAGGAGCATAAATTTCAAACCAAGCCGTGATGGTCATTTCGCGTCCCGCCACGGCTCGATCTTGCGTAAAATTTTTACCCGAAAGTGATCACATCGCCGTTACGCAGGTAAACATTCTCGGGAGCGCCCTGACCCGTGGTGGGCAACTTCTTGTATTCGCGGAACTTGTCGCTTCCCAGAACAATGGGCAGCCCCGCTTCGCGCGCCTTGGAGGCCCAAATCCAGCCGGTACAATGGTTACAGCCGATTTTTTCCAATCCCATTTTCTGCAGGCCGCGAATGATGTCATCGAACTTGGGATCCCAATTCTCGAAGGCAGCTATGTGCAAACCGCCGTAGAGGCCAAAAGGCTTGAACCCGTCGATGTTGCGACGGGCCCAATGCATCATGGTCAGCACACCCTGGTGGCAGCAGCCCGACACGGCAACGACGCCCTTGTCCTTGACGTTGAAGAACAGGTTCTGCTCGCCACGGCACTTGAGCAAAATCGGGATGTCGAACATCTTGATGGCCACGCCGGGATAGGGGTTGTAGAGATCGTCCGGTCCTAGCTCCATTAGTTCACCGGTGTGCGGGATGTCGTTATCCACCTTTGACAGGTCATTCCGGTATTTACCCTGCAGGAGTGCCTTGCCTTCGGGGTAAAAGGTGTTGGGAATGACCATGGGGATGTCCTGATAACGCTTGAGCGTGGACTTCAATCCCCAGTAGTGATCCTCGTGCTCGTGGCTGACAACCAGCATGTCGATTTTCTTTTCTTCCAGCATCTTGGCCAAGCCGGATTTTTCCATGACATAGTCGGTCCAACCCTGATGCCAGCCGGTGTCCATCTGGATGAAGTGCTTGCTTCCATCCAGTTGCTCGACTTCGATGAGCGCCAAGTAGCCGCCGATGTTGTCTTGGGTCCAAGGAATGTCGTACATGCTGACCATGGCGCCACCGGCGTCCTTGATGTCCTTGAGCATCTGCGGACTATCAAACCAACTGGTTTCGGAAATACAGTGAACCTTCACGGATTTGCATTCGCCGATGTTATGCTTTTTCTCTGCCTTGGCCACACGCACCACAGGCCCGCCCATGGTCGCGGCACCGGCACCAGCCAAGCCAATTCCCAGGTTCTTCAAAAAATTTCTTCTCTGCATCTTTCCAATCTCCTTCGTCTTGCGAAACTGTTAGCCGTCCCTCTGCACTATCTGCCAACCGACACATTTGCGGACAGCGGACCATTGCCACGATTAAATCCAATTGAGCATGGGGCGTACCAACCGTTGAGAAAGCAATATTTTACTAATAAAAGCAGATTGTTACACGCCAAATCATACCATAAAGAAAGCCCACGCTCGGCGACATCGATGTCGCGGCGTGGGCTGGAAAAAGGCGGCCGTTCAGTAAATAAAAAGTGCAACTATCTGATCTAAAGAACAAAGAAAGGGACGCGACAGATTTGTCGCGACGGGTGACTCATATGTCGCCGAAAAAAGTGCCGAGCCGGGCATCCTCCTGCAACGCTGCGATCTTGCGCTGCACCTGGCGCAGGCTGATCCCTAGGATGCGCGCCGCCTCGTGGCGATCGCCCTGCATGGCGCGCAGGACATATGCCACGTGCCTGGCTTCGTTTTCCCTCAAGCTGCAGAGTCTTCTGGCGGCCGGGTCCGCGGAAGTGCCTTCCGACGTGCTGTGACTTCCAGACAACAACGACTCCACCTTCACCACGTTGCCATCGGCTTCCGGATTTCGCAGCGCCGCGTTGTGCATGAGGTTCGACAACTCTCTCACGTTGCCGGGAAAGTCGCATGCTTCGAGCCAGGCCAGAGCGCCCGGACTCAGTTCAAGAGAGGGACGGTCCAAGTCCTCGCAGGCCTTTTCCAGGAAATGACGCGCCAGAAGGGCTATGTCAGCGTCCCGCGCCCGCAGGGGAGGGAGAATGATATGCCCTCCGCGGAGGCGGTAGAGCAAGTCCAGCCGAAAACGCCCTTCTGCGCAGGCCTTGTCGAGGTCACAGTTTGTGGCCGAGATGACGCAGACATCCACCGCAAGCTCCTTGCGTCCTCCGATGGGAGGAACGGTTCGCTCCTCCAGCACACGCAAAAGTTTGGGCTGCAGATGCATGGGCAACTCGCCCACCTCATCCAGGAAAAGCGTGCCCCCATGGGCCTGCTGGAAAAATCCTTCATGATCGGCGCTGGCGCCTGTGAATGCACCCTTCTGGTGCCCGAAAAATTGGCTTTCGAAAAGATTGTCCGGCACGGCCGAGACGTTCACGGCTACAAACGGCCCATCGGCCCTGGGGCCGGCAGCGTGGATGCCCCTGGCCACAAGCTCCTTGCCGGTGCCGCTTTCGCCTGTGATCAGAACAGGACGGCCGCCGCGAGCCAGGGCCGTCGCATAGGCCAGTTGTTCCTTCATGCGCGAATTCACCGTAAAGACGCCGGCAAAAGCCTCGGGAACATCGCTGACAGCCACGCCTTCCAACCCGGCCCGCATGCTCAAACGTTCGTAGGCGCGTTCGATGGTCAGCAGCAGACGCTGCTGGTCCACAGGTTTGATCAGGTAGTCGTATGCCCCCAATCTCAAGGCCTTCACGGCCTGCTCCACGTCCTCCACTGCCGTGATCACGATGAATTCAGTTCTCGGGTGGCGGGGTTTGGCCTGTTCCAGCACGGTCAGACCATCCACCTCCGACATGAGCAGGTCCAGTAGCACCACGTTGACGGACTCGGTCTCCAGACGCTCGAGCGCTTCCCTCCCGCTGGAGCAAAGCACGCAATTCTTGTATCCGCGCCTGCGCAGCAGACGCTGCATGGTGCTGAGCACCACAGGCTCGTCATCGACCACCATCAATTTCATTTTTCACCTCTCGCGACTGGCGTTACCTGCAACTGGTTCGTGATATTGAAGCGCAGAATTCGTCGCAGCAGATCCAGGTTCAAAGGCCCGGAGACCACAAGGTCCGCCAGCGAACCGGCCTTGTCGTGGGCCGCGCATTCGTCCGGATTATCCGTGTAAACCGCTCGTATCAGCAGCGGGTTGACGTCAGCAATCGACTTCAGCAACTCCCCGACTTCAGTCCCAGCCGATTCAAGTTCAAGACAAACAGCTACGATGTTGGGATTTTCCGCAAGCGCCCGCGACAACTCTTCCGATGATCGCGCCCCTATGCATTCCGACGCGGGCGGATCCTGACCCAGAAGCACCAGACGTTCAAGCCTTGCCTCGTCTCGATCCATCCACAACACAGCCGGTCGAATGCGTAAACAGCGGTCAAGATGCAAGGGCAGCACCATGGCGAAACAGGTCCCTACTCCCGGCCTGGAAACCGGAAAGATGACGCCGTTGTGGTCGTTCACCAGTCGGTAGCTAACGCTCAGGCCCAGTCCCGTGCCGCCCTTCTCCCTCCTAGTGGTGAAGAACGGTTCGAAAATCTTTTCCCGCAATTCCGGGGGTATTCCATGACCATCGTCGTGCACCTGCAAAATCACCCCTTGCGGGCTTTCCATACGTCGTGTGGATATGAGCAGGTTGCTTTGGTTCTCCGGACGCACAGCGTGGGTTGCGTTGACCACCAGGTTGGCTACGACCTGTTCCAGCTTTGTAGGGTACCCTTCTATCAAGGGAAGATTCGGATCCAGTTCCAGGACAAAACGCTTGAATGTCTTGCGGACCTGGGCCCCCACAAGGGGCAAGGTTTTTTTCACGACATCGTTTAGTTGAACGGCCTGGGGCTGGCTCCGTTCGTTGGAACTGGCGAAATCTCGCAACTCACGCACGACGCGGTCGATACGTTCGCTGCCGACCATAATGTCATCGAGCATATCGTTCATATCCTGGGACAGTTCGGCCACGCTCATGCCGCCCGTGTCCAACTCCCAGCCGGCGGTCTGGGCCCTGTCCAAAAGCGGCTCCAGAATCTCCCATGTCTCGCGCAGCAAGGGGACATTGGTGCTGATGAAGACGTTGGGATTGCGGATTTCATGCGCCACACCCGCCACCAGTTCGCCTAGGGAGGCCAACTTGTCGGCTTGAATGACCTGCTGCAAGCTGCGCTCCGTTTCCTGACGAAGTTCCACTTCGGCCGTGATGTCCTGCCAAAACCCTGCAACACGCCGCACCTGGCTGTCGGGGTAGCTCACGACCCTCCGGACGTCGCTGAACCAGCGGTAATCGCCGCGTGCCGTCTGAAAACGATACGTGAGCCGTTCGTCATCCAGACCGTTTTTTTTCTCCGTCTTCAGATTGAGTTCCTTGCCCAGTCGGTCCAGCACCACTCCACTGTCATCCGGATGGATGCGTTTGCTCCAGAAATCTTTGTCATCAAGGAAATCTTCTGGCTGAAAACCGGTAATGCTGATGACGTTGTGACTGACATAGGTGAAACGCCCCAGAGGCTCCGGGATGGTGGTAAAAGGCGCGATGGGAAGCGATTCCAGCAAGTTGGCCAGTTTTTCCGCCGTGTCACGAAGCTCGGCCTGGACCCTGCGTCGCTGGATGATGTTCAAAGCCATTATAGAACTGACGCCTGTCAGAAAGAGCACTGCGGCAACTAGACTCCAAATGATCTTTTTGTTCACTTCGTAAAACGAGGGTGGCCTGTTCAGGATCTGACTGCCCAGAGGAAGTTTTTCCTCGCTGAGACCAAGACGCTTGAGTTGGGCGTAATCGAACATCCAACGATTCGGGCTTTGTTTGTTCACTCCCACGTCTTTGGGAGCCTGGCCGTTGATGATGCGCACCGCCATGGATGCGGCAGCCATCCCCTGCCCTTTGCCGCTGGTGATCATACCACCCACGATGCCTTCGCCCATGAAGAAGTCCCAAACGCCGTAAATGGGAAGCGCGGTTGCCTCGCGCAGGAGTTTGATGGTCTCCAAATGGCTAAAAACACGCCCATCCGCATCACGGTTGAAGTTCAAGAGCAGCACAACACTCTGTTGCGGCAGTGCTCTCACCTTGTCCAGCAGTGATGTCATGGGGAGGCCGTCAAGCATGATAAAGTCAATTTTGTTTGAAAAGGCGGAAGTGATCTCCTTCAGGGCCTGGGCCGTGGAACGTCCTGTGGGTGTACGATCCACCACCACTGCGATCTGCCGTATGCTGGGATGCAGTGCCACGGCCGCAGCAAGAGTCCGGCGCACGTCGATGGTCTCCACCACCCCCGCAAAATTATCCAGGCCCTCAAGCATGTCGTCCTGAAAGAAGTTGACCCCACAAAAAACCACGGGGACATGGCCGAAAACCTGCTTTCCATAAATGCGAAGAAAATTGAAGGCGTTGTCATCTGTTGCAATCACCACGTCAGGATGGTCTAGGCTGTATTTTGATGCGTAAAGCCGAAGCAGGTTTTCGGTATGTTCAGATTTTACATGGCGTTTTGAATCCATGTATTCCGTTATGATCCTCACACCTTGGAGCTCATTCATCAATTTCATACGAATGCTCTCTTCAATCGTGTCAGTCCAACGAAATCCTTTATGATAAGAATGTATAACGAGAACCGTATATGGATTTTCAGAAGACTTAACATTTTTAGACAAAATAATAAAAAATAATATGCAAAAAAATGCAAAAATAAATTTGTATTTAGTAGAAACAAATATGTTGCGTCGATGAAACATTTACTAATTATTCCCAAATCGGATTGAATCGAAATTGATTAAAGAATCTTGGCTCTGAGGGCCAGGATTCTTTAATATACACGCAGCTGCGCAGTGTCGTTTCAGAAAAGCAGTTCGTCCAAATTTACCCCGCGCTTCCTGAGCTGATAAAGCACCTGCTCCTGCTCAGCCTGCAATTCATGACTCGCACCCCACCTTGCCAGGCCCTTCAACCGGTCACCGCGCAACGAGTCCACCCTGATTGATCTGGCACCCTGCCATGCAGGCAGATCGGACTTCAGGAGTTCCAATGTTTCCTGATTAGGAAAGAACTCCCCGTCACGCCCCGATACGGCGGACAGCCTGTCAAATATAGCCAACCCATCAGGATCGAAGTCCCCGAAGTGAACCCAGCAGCATGAGGCCGGAGCCGATTTGAGCCAGGCGGCCACCCCTCTGGAGGCGTACCCCCCCGTGTAGATGAGAATTCCGACAGGAAGGGAGAGTTCCAGAAAGGGAGAGAGGTTTTCGCAGGTCATTATGAAATGAAGACGCGAGAGGTCATACTGCTCGGGGCGAGCATGAGAGGACATCAGGACGGCCTGACCATGGTATTTCGTGACTTCGGAAAGATCCGGGCCTCCTGCTGTGTGCGGGAGCGGAGAAAAGGCCTTGAGCCGCAACTCTCCCCGGCTGGGCTTAAGGGCGAGCCAGTCCTCGTAGATTCGGGACAGGATGGAGACGGAGCCGATGTGCTTGGAATCCCCGAAGAGTTCGGCGCTGAGTTGCTGCCGCCAGACCATGCCCACGGACTGATCGGTCTTTTCCAGGGCCATGAGCAGGCGCAGGCAGTCTGGCGCCCGATCGGCGATCCGAACTCTCAGTCCCATGGCCGCCGCCAAGGTTTCGGCTGAGTCCAGCTTGGCGATGACGTCCGCGAACTCGGGCGTAGCCAGCAGGCGCCGCAATTCTTGCTCATCGACCAGCACGGCGGTGTTCTTCTCGCGCCGCACGATCCCCGCCCGCTCGAGCATGGCGAACTCGGCGTTCCAGCCCGCCCTGCCCCGCTCCAGCAGACCGCGCCAAGCCAGGCACCGGGCAGTGAGGTCCATCACGCAATCTCCCCGGCAGGTCCGGCATCATCGTCTACTGCGGCAACCGTTTCCGCCGCCTGCGGGACATAAACGCCCACATGGGTCACGCCCTGTGGCAGCGCTGTGAGGATATGGGTCAGCGAGTCAGAGATATTGAGCATTCTGGGCAAGGCCAGCACCATCTGACACTCCACCCTGTCCAGCAGGTCACGCACGGTGTTCATGGCCCGCTCGTCAAGACGCTCAGCCTCGTCCAGGGCCATGAGCAGGATGCCGCTGCCGCGATGCTGGCCGGAGTCCGAGCCTTCGTAGAAAAGCAGGCTCAGGCAGATGGCCAGGTTGATGCCCAGGCCCTCACCGCTGGAAAAACCGCTGCGGCGCTCGCGGCCTTCGTCGTCCTCGATGGCCCAACGCAGACGGACATAGGTGCGGTAATCCGTGATCTGGTCGTCTTCGAGCTGCGCGCCCTTGGCGTGGCGGGCGATGATCTCCCGGATCTGATCCAGGAATTCACGCAAGCCCACCGCCGTTCCGGATGAAAACAGTGATAGCTGGCCGGTGCTCCGCAAATGCTTGAGGCCTTCGTAGGCGGGCTCATGCACTTTCTCCAAGTACACCTTGCGCACCTTGCCAAATCCCAAGTTGGAGAGGATGTCGTTAATCCTTTGCAGCTTGCGGGTCAGGGCGCGGATATCGGCGTCCACATTGTTGCGGATCGCTTCCACGTACCCGCGCAGCTTGCCTTCGATCTTCGCCAGTTCGTCGCGCAGGGCCTTGAGCTTATCTTCCTCGCGATCAAGCTCCACATCGGGAGGCAACAGCATGGTCAGCACATCGCCCACCAGCTGATCGGGTTCCCTGTCCCGGGGCATGGCCAGCTCCTGGCCGTATTCCCGGCAGACCAACTCCAGTTGTCCAGACAGGGCCACCCTGGCTTCGGCCCAGGCGTGCCGGGCCTTGTCCCGCCTGGCCTCGGTCCAGTCTCCGTGGAGGGCGGCAGGATCTTCGGCTGGATAATACCGGCCCCACTGGGCTGTGGCCTGCTCCATTTCCAGGACCGCATGGCGAAGCTTGCCGGACATGTCGTTCAGGGTAGTAGACCGGTTCTGCACATCGGCCCGCAGCTTTCCCAACTGTTCAGCTCCGGCGCGAATTTTCCCCTTGATGGAAGCCAGCTCCTTGGTCAGCTCCGCCACCCGCCGCGCCATGAGTTCGGCCTGGGTAAAATCGACGCGGCCCTCCAGGACATCGAGAGGCTCGTCTTTTTCCAGGCTTTCGCGCTGGGCTTGGGCTTTGGTTCTTGAATTCTCGGACTCCCGCCGCTCCCGCTCAAGTTCGGACTGCCGTTTCTGAAATTCTTCCTGACTGGTCCGCAGCCGCGCCAAGCCCTCTTCCAGGGCTTTCACGTCCCGCTCAAGTCCCGCGATCCTGGCGCGCACAGCATCGAGCTGCGCCGGGCTTTCCGCCAGTTCAAAGACCTGGATGCGGTTCTTGAGCTTCTCGACGCAGTCATGGCAGGCCTTGGTCCGGGCCTGGCCTTCGGACACTACGCGGACCCGCTTGGCCAGTGCCTCCTCAAGCACCACGCTCTCCCGGTCGCACAGGGCGTCCCAGGCACCGAGCACCGCGGCCAGGCGCTCTTCCAGGGCCCGCTGAGAAGCCATGTCGGTCTTGAGGCGTGCCATGGCGGCATCGCATTCATCCAGTTCCCGGGCCAGGGCGATGAGCTGCTCCGCCCGCGCGCGGCTGGACAGCCAGACCGGGCCCTGCGGCTCGTACCAGGCCAGAGCGCCCCGCCCGCCGACAGCGGCAGTACGACTCGCCCAGTCCTCTTCCCCGGCATCGGAGGTGACCACGAAGACCCTGTCCGACCCTTCCAGCCTGTCCAGAAGCTTGGCGCCCTCTCTGGGGCGGATGGCCAGAGCGAAGGGACCAAGGCGCGTCTGCCACGCCGCGGCCTCCTGGACGTCAAGCTGATCAAAATCCATGGCCACGGGATCGGCCAAGCCCAGATCGACCATGCGCTGCGCCTCGGGTGGCAGGGGCGGACGGCCCTGAGCCAGGGTATCGCGTAACTGCTGAATGCGGCCGCGCTCGGCCACAAGCTTCACTTCCTTGAGGCTCAGGCGGATGATCTCATCCTTGATGGCGCGCAGCCTGGTCTCAACGTCCTCGCGTTTGGGAGGATCGGTTACGGCGTTCGCTCCCACCAGACCAGTCCAAAGCAGCAAGGCCTCTTCATGGCGCTTCGTGCGGCGGCGCAGCTCTGTCAGCTGCTCCTTCCACGTGGGCAGAAGACGCAGTTCCTGAAAAGGCCCTTCCCACTCGTTCCAGGCCTCGATGACATCGACGGCCGAGCCGATCTTGCGGCCCAAAATCTCCGCAGCCTTGGTCAGGTCGGCCTCGAAGCTCCGCCACGCCTTCGCATCCTTGGCCAGCTGTGTCTCCTGTCCGGCCATCTTCTCCCGTTCAACCAAAAGTTCTGTCCGCTTGGTATTCCCGGAAGTGATCTCCTCCGACACTACGCGGTATTTCTCGGTAATGCTTGTCTGCTCGGAAAGAATGGCCTGAAGACGCTTGTCCGCCGCGGCCAGTTCCTTGCCGGCGGCCACGTATTCCTTGTGCCGACGCAATTGAGCATCCAGCGACGATTGCTTTTTCTGCAGCAGATCGCGTTGGGTGGAAACCTCGGATTCCTTTTTCTCCAGACTGGTCAAGGCGGTCTGCTGCGCGGTAAGCTCCTGCTGGGCCTTTTCCTGTTCCGCCCGGAGCCTGCCCTCCTGCTGCCGCAGGGCTTGGACACGCCCCGAGGAAACCACAAGATCGGCGGCCAGGCTCTCGCGCCGCGCGCTGTCCAGAGCAACGCGCAGCTCCTCAAGTTTGAGCCGCGTCTCCCGGAACCGAACCAGCCGTTTGAGGCGTTCCTCCACGCCACGACGGTCGTGCATCAGCTTTTCCACATCGCTGAAATTCATCTTCCTGGCGGGCGGCGGGCAGAGCATGTCCTGCAGAAAAGCCTGCAGGTCCGTCAGACGCGGCTGTGTGATCTGCCGCCACAGCCCGGCAAAACTCTTCTTCTTGCCAGGCCGCATGAGCGGGATGGGCAGGATGCCCTGCTCGTGCAGAAATGCGTGGTAATCATCCACGCGCTCGAAGGGCAGGTAGTCGGCGGTGGGGTCGGCCTGCAGAATCCTGCGCGACAGGACCTGAAAATCCGGAGTGATAACGCTGGTCTCAAGGTCGAAGAACAGGCGTTCCTGAAGCGGGACGCGCCGCAGCACAAAAGGCGAGAGGTCAAGCTGCTCGCCACTGGGGCGCACAGCCAGACGCACGCCCATGGCCGTGACCTCTTCGTGCCCGGTGATGCCGATGGCCGCCCAGGCCACGCGCTGGCGCAGCTGGCCGATAATGGAGCGGTCATTCTGACCCGAGGCCACGTTCATGGAAATGTACTGTTGGTGGCAGAGCATCACGGTCTGGATGGCGTCCAGGAGCGTGGTCTTGCCCACGCCGTTATTACCGGACAGGACCGTCAAACGGCCGTGCAGGGGGATCAGACTGCAGGGGAAGAGTTGGTAACCGACCAGCAGCAACTCCCGGGCCCAAATCGGATCAGGGCTGAAAAAGGGCAGGTTCATTCGTCCTCCGCCACGTCATCACTGTCATCGATTTCCGGTTCGGTCTCGAACCCGGCCCACAGGGTTTTGACCACGCCAAGCAGGTCGGTCGCCTCGCTGCCTTGATGCAGGAGGGCGTTGCGGCTCACTTCCAGAAAACGCTGCAGGCCCGGCAGGCGGTAGACCAGAAGATCCCGCCACTCCGCCCGCACCGATGGACGGAGCTCTACGAATCGGTAACGGGCCAGCTCGTTCAGAAAAGTGCGGATGGCGTCGATCATCCTGTCGCGGTTCTGCTCCGTCTCGGCCCGCTGTCGGCCTCGCCCGCGCACGGGCAGGAAGACCGGGACCAGCATGTTGAAATCGAAGTTCGAGAGAATCCGCCCCGCCAGGTCGGCGGCGGGCACAGACTCCTGGCCGTCCACGCCTTCGGTCACGAAGTGCCAGGCCAGAAAGATGCCCAGGAAGGTCGCCCCGCGGCTGAGGCGTTCGGCCTTGACCATCCCCGAATCGGGTTTGAGGTAGAAGAAGCTCTCCCCGCCCAGGTCGCTGCGGCACAGCCTGTATCCCAGGAAGGCAAAGAAATCCTCCCAGTCCGACTGGTTGCGGTCCAGAAAGCGGAACTCTGGCCCCATGAAGGGATCGATATGCTCGCCGCGCTGCAGGCTGTGGATGATGCGCCGGGACAGGGCCGGGGAGGCGAACAGAACATTGCCGTCGCCCTCGTAGGGCATGTTGTTTTGAATTGGGGCGTCAGACATGGGGTGTGTCCAGGATGACGGGTTGCATGAGAGTGGGTCCGAGAGCTTCCCACTGGGCGTCGGCAGTACGGACCAGGATGGAGGGCGTCCAGGCCGGCATGTCATTCAGGAGGTACCACAGGGCCAGGATTTCGGCATCAAGATCGGCCGCGTTCGGAGCCAGGAGGCTTCGAATCCACGCGGCAAGGGGCCTGGGCGAGAAAGGGGTGGCACTCCATTGCCTGCGCGCCTCGTCAAGAAACTCGCCGCGCCACGGCGCCTGGATGTTCCTGACCGGCTCCGGCACGAAGGCGGACAAGGCCGCCAGCGCCGCAGGGTCAAGGGTGACAGGACTTTGGCTCTGAGAAGCGCTGAGTTCCAGGCTGATGGCGCACGGACGGTTCTGAGCAACCACGGGCATGCTTAAGGGTTCGCGCAGGGCCAGGCGCAGCAGGTCGAGCTGCAGCCGCCCCAGGGCGTCGCGTCGGGACAGGGAGCCGACAAAGGACTGGTAGGAAACGCATTGCCGCACGAACCGGATGAGATTTGCGAGCATGCGCTCGATGCGGTGACGCATCCCCTCCAGAAAATCCAGCGCCCGCCCAATGGCGGTGCGCAGCTCGGGCTGGGAAAAACGGTCATGACATTCCGAGAGCGCAGCCATGAGCGGCATGTAGGCAGAGCCGTCCTGGACCGCGTCAAGCAGCTCGTCCAGATACTCGCGCCCCTTACGCACCGCGGCCAGGGCCTCCTCGAAGGCCTGCTGATCCTGCCCGCTGCCAAGGCGCTTGGCTGTCTGCTCCTGATCGAGGAGCCCTTCTTCTATGGACAGAAGCTTGTACTCGATCTTCTCCCGGATGGTGCCATGGAAGAAATGGGTCAGCCACTTGGAAAGCTCCGCAGGATCGCCTTGCGCCATCTCCTGTCGCAGGGAAGCATGGGCCTGATTCAAGAGGGTGCACAGATCCTCACTGCCAAAGTCCGCATCCTCCAGCAGATCCCGGGCAAGACTTCGCCCAAGCCGCGTCAGGCAGTACTCCTGCGCCCGTGAATCCGCGACCGACGTGCGCACCATCCTGAAGCGCACCAGCCGGTCAATGACCTGCGCCGGCTGGGAAACATCATCCTCCATGCCAAGCTGAACCGCGGCATGGGAAAGCTGCTGACGCAGCTCACGGTCGGAAATTCTCGCCGCCTCCGTGGCCATCTCTCGAAAATACAGCCAGCCGACGAAAAGCAGGTCCTGCTTGGAAAGCTCGAGGCCGCGCGGAAAGCGGTTGGCTAGGCTACTCAGTTTAAAGATGATGTCCTGCTGCTGCATGCCGACAGGAGATATACGGATTGCCGCTCATGGTCCAGAACGTCTCATACAGATGGATGCCATATTACAAAAATTAAGATTTCTTTATTATCACCGCACAAAAGAATATAAATTACAACAACTAATCCAATGTAATAGTTTTAAGAAAAAATAGTAATATATTTTTTACAAAACATCAGCTCATTGTCTCAACGGTAAAAACTTGCATATATTTTACAAAATAACTATAATTATAACGAACATTTATAATAAAATTTATATATACAGGAGTCTTTTTCAAATACATCCACTACTGAAGAGTTTTAATACTAATTGATAAAAATTAGCAGATTATTTTTCACAGAATAACATATACTTATGGCAATGTAGGCGGAATTAAAGTGCGGACAGGAGCAAGATTTGCTTATTGCGAGAGAAATGTGTCTCACTTTGAAAGATCGCATACCAGCTGGAATGAAGCCTATCTAGCGCCCAGCACGTTATCCATAAGGGAAACGCGGTAAACGAACTCAAACGCCAATCAGTGGTTATTAGATCTATTTATTATTTACATTATCGATATTTGTATGTTACTTTTTTCCATCAAAACACAAAAATAGCGTAAGCAAAATTTGTGCTAAAAGCTAACAATCAAATTCCCATAGATTATCAGGAGAAAACATGGAAGATTATCTCAAACAAGCAATCGAAATCGTAAAAGCCCAAGCATCTGTCCGCAATATGAGCGAAGAAGAGATCACATCCATGATCAAAACCTTGGCTGGCAGCATTCGTGGAGTCGCTGAAGGTGTTGCGCCAGTTGTCGAAACCGAACCAGCTGTCGACCCCAAAAATGCCATCAGAGAGAAAAGCGTCATCTGCTGCGAGTGCGGAAAGTCATTTAAAGTCTTGACAAAGCGTCACCTTATAATCCACGGGCTCACTCCCGAACAGTACAAGGAAAAATACGGCTACAAGAAAGGTACTCCTTTGGTGGCAAAATATCTGGCCCGTGATCGTCGGAAGACCATGCAGGACATGAAGTTGTGGGAGAAGCGCAAAAAGACCACTAAATCCGAATAAATTAACACGAGGATGGATGGCGTCCTATCTCTCAGGATGCCTATTGCTTGTTCATAACGCAATTTATTTGCCGGAAGGCAGCACCTTCGTGAGTGAACCAAATTGCACGAGGTTCGAGTCTACTAAAATCAAGACCACCTGAACATTTCAGCCCGCGTGTCGACAGTGAAGTCCTAAACAAACGAAAAGCCCCGGAGCTTGTGACTCAGGGGCTTTTCGTTTGTTGACGTGTTCATCGGCTAGGTTATGCCGAGTAGATACCAATAGGGCTCGAAACTTCGTTCGACCAACTGAACAAGCTGCTGGACGACTGGACCGTAGTCCGCGTCCTTCCCCGCCTTCTCCAGATTCTGGTAATACACGAGCCAATCCTCAACCGGGATGATGGCAGTCGGAAATCCTGCCCGCATGAGTTCCAGATTCATGACGAGCCTGGAAGTCCTGCCGGTGCCGTCCCGAAAGGGATGAATGCTTATCAAGCCTGGACTTCAGAACGCCCAGGTGAGCGAAGGAGTCATGATGCATGGCATGTCCTTTTTATTTTTCGAATTTGGTAAACGCGCAGAAGTGTTTTTTCATCAAGCGACCAAGTTTAGGCCCTAGATACCACCTACATTCGGAAAGCCCAAGATTTCATCCCCTAAAGCTTTAGCCAACCACTTTTTCCCGCCTCGTCCAAGTGCAAACCAACCAAACGTCACAACCCGCAAAAAATACGCAATCTTACCGTATTATTATTCCTCCGCATCCTTCTTGAATTGAAGTAAACATCTCCTGAAGATTAAATGATACGCTCGCAAGTTCACAACCGCGATGGCAATAGCCGAATTTCCTGGAGGTTAGTTTCATGTATTTACCCAGTTCCTTGTTCGTAAAAGCAGTCTTGACCATCTTTCTGCTTCTCGGGTTCACTACGCTGGCCATGGCCACCCAGGGCACCTTGGCCATCACCACCCAAGGCACCTCGGACATGACCACCCAGGGCAACCTCTCGCCCTCGGAGTCCGCCCTCGCCGCCCAGGCTGCAGCCGAAAAAAAGGCTACGGAAATCGGCAAGCAGGCGCTGCAAGCCGCCGAAGAAGCCAAAAAAGCCAAGGAGAACAATGCCATTGAAATAGTTGCCGCATACGAAGCCATCGCGGCGGCCTTCTCCAAAGCCCAACAAGGTTACGAACAGGCCGCCATGCTCTATGGCAAGGCGGCCCTCGCATATGCGTCAGGAAATGCCGATGCAGCCGGACTCGATGTACTCTTGGCGCAGTCTGCCGAAAGTGGATCCGCCAAGATTTTTGGACAGGCTTATAGTAGCTTAATTCTCTGCCAATCAGGGTATTACACCAAGGCCATAGCTGCGGCGAAAGAAGCCGACAGCATGCCAAGCCCTGTCCAGGCAAATGTTGTCGAAGGTGGCGAAGGGGAAGTCGGGGCGGGTCTTGAAGAACAGGAAGGCTCCTCGGTCATGGCTGGCGGCTCCACCATCACGTCTCCCGTCATGCAGGCATCCCCCTCGGCATTCTCGGGTTCAGGCGGGCGTACGACGGCCAGTGGCTTCTGATTCGCCTTTTCGACACGACACGCCAATCTTTCAGACGGGACGACAGGGTCCGCAAAAGGCGCCAGGCAACAGGACGCGCGCCGACGGCGTCCCGTATTCTTTCATATGACACGATACGTTTGGAGAGGACATGGATTCCAAAGGACAATTTCTGATTATTATCGCAATACTCCTGCTGCCGCTGAACGCCTTCGCCGAGGGGAACATCCGCATCGGACGGATTCAGATCCACCCGGGTCTGGGCTATGAACTGACCCATGACTCCAACATCTTCAAGGAAAGCGAGCGAGAACGGGCAGATTTCATTCATACGCTGCGACCCGGGGTCCTCGCAAAGTATCAAGGCGATGGCGACAACTTCCTCATGGCCAGCTACGACCTCGGCGCGATCCGTTACGCCGAATACACGGATAACGATTATATCGAACACAACGGAATGATCTCTGGGCTATACCGAACTCCGGTGGGTTTCTACGGTCGCTTCGACAACATATTCTCCCATACGGCCGACCCCTTGGGCAGTAGCAACAGCTATCGCGAGAATGACCCCAAGGTCCGGCGTTGGTTCAACGAGGGCGTCCTAGGCTTGGGCTACGAACGCAACCGCCTGCGAGTCGAGGCCAACTATGGCAATCACTACGAGCGGTATCTCGAAAACGAGGATAGCTGGCAGAACCGCAACGACCATCAATATGGTCTGCTCGGGTACTACCGCATACTTCCTCGGACATCGCTTCTGGCACAATATCGTCTGACCGATATCAACTACACCAACCAGAACAACGGCGACAATACACGAGGCATCGACGGCGACACATCCCAGGACGCCCTGTTCCACCAGTTCTTCATCGGTCTCAATTTTGATCCGACGGGCAAGGTGAATGGGGAATTAAAGTTAGGCATCGGACACAAGGACTATGTCAACGACAAGGATTGGAACGATGAGGAATATGAAGATGTGACCACTTGGTTGGCCGAGACGGATTTGGATTGGGCCATGAGCGCCAAGACCAAGTTCAACGTGAAATTCTCGCGTTCCCTCAAGGACTCTACCGAATCCTATGCCACCCGCTTCACCACCACAGCCTTCGGCCTGGGAGTCCGCCACACGTTCTTCGAACAGTTCACTGCATACGCTAGCTCCGGTTATTCCCTGGATGAATACGACAATACTTCATCCACGCTGGACTCACGGCATGACAAAACGTTCACGGCTGCTACAGGCATCGAGTATCAGTTCAAGAACTGGATCAAAGACTGGCTGACAATTGGCCTAGGCTACAACTTCGAAAACCGCGTGTCGAACTTCGATGACGAAGAATTCAAGGATCACCGCACAACTCTGAATTTTCTCGCCGCTTTCTAACAGCCATTTTCAAGGAATCTTACAGCATATGAGCCATCTGATAAAAAGCATATCCAGTTGCGTCCTTTTGGCGACGCTTTGCGCCTGCGTCGGGGGACTAACCCCCTCATACGCCCCGCAACATACCGAACTCGAAATCGTCAAGGAAATCAGGGAAAAACAGAAAGGCGACTCCTCTCTAGACCCGGACATTCAGGTAAATCTGGAATCCTCATCCCACATTTCCGTACAAGATTATCTCAAGAGCTTCGGGCAGACGTCTGCCGGCAACCGGGAATACACCGTCGGCGGAAACGATGTGCTGAGCATCATGGTCTACGAGGAGAAGGATCTCTCCCGCGATTCCGTGACCGTGGCCACGGACGGCAGCATCACGTTCCCCTTGCTTGGCCGGGTCCAAGTAGGAGGAATGACCCCGGCCCAAATTGAGGAGCGCATCGCTTACGCCCTCACGTCACAAGGCTACCTCGTCAGCCCCCACGTCTCCGTGAGCGTCAAGGAATTCAGGAGCAAGAATGTTGTCGTGCTCGGAGCCGTCAAAAATCCGGGCCGGTATAATCTTCAGTCCCAGGAAACGCTCCTCGACATCCTGTCAAGGGCCGGAGGAGTCGATTTCTCAAGTGGCGGGAGCAGGACCACAATCATGCGTAACGAGCCTGTAAATAATAGTCAGACGCAACGTCTGGCCATCACCCTGAACATCAAGCGTCTCTTCAGTGGCGAAGACCAGTTCGGCAATCTGCTGTTGCAAAACGAGGACGTGATCTTCATTCCCATGGCCGAAAAGGTCTACATCATGGGCGAGGTCATGAAACCGGGCGAATACGTCATCGAGGACCGCGACGCCACGGTCATTGAATCCATCGGCATGGCTGGAGGCTTCACTCGCATCGCCGCCCCCAACCGCACGACCATCATCCGCATGGAAAACGGCCGGGAGCGCATCCTCACCGTCCCGGTGGACGACATCACGCAAAAAGGGCTGAGAAGTAGTGACATCACCCTGCGCGACAAGGACATCGTCATCGTCCCCGAAAGCTATTTCTAACCATCCGCATCAGGATCAAAGCATGACCAACAACTTCGACTCCATCGCAGAGGAAGTTCACCTCCGCGACTACATACGTATTCTGGCAAAGCGCAAATGGCTTGTCATCACGGCCTTTGTGCTCATCGTGGCCAGCACGGCCCTCTTCACCTTCACCATGGACCCCGTCTACGAGGCCACGGCCAAGATCGTCATCGAAAAGGAAAACCCTAACGTCGTCTCCATCGAAGAGGTCTTCGCCCTCGACGCTGCGGATTCGGACTATTCACAGACCCAGTTCGAGATCCTGCAAAGCAGGACCGTTGCCCGCAAGGTCATCGAACGGCTTGACCTGGGCAACACTGAAGAATTCAATCCCGCCCCCAAGGACGATGCCATTTCAACCGTGAAGCAGGCTCTCCGCGAAGCCATAGACTCGGTCAAGATCGCTGTCAGAAGCATCCTGACCCCAAAGGACAAACTCGAACAGGCTCTGGCCGAGGAGTCCGATTCAAGATTGGTGGATAATTTCCTCTCTCGCCTGACCATAGATCCGGTGCGTAATTCGCGGGTGGTGAACGTCCGCTTCAAGGCCAAAGACCCTGTCCTCGCGGCGCGTATCGCCGACACTGTCACTCAGGTCTTCATCGAACTTGGCTTGGAGACCAAGCTGATGGCCGTACAAGACGCTGTCTCCTGGCTGTCCAACCGTATTCAGGAGGAAAGGGCTAAGGTCGAAGAGGCCCAGATGCGCTTTCAGAAGTATAAAGAAGAAAACTCCATCATTACCAACTTCAGTTCAGGCACCGAGCAAGTCACTCAACAGAAGCTGGCTGAACTCAACAGCAAGGCCATAGAAGCCGAGGCCGCCCGCGTCGAGGCCGAAACGCGTTACAACCAGACCAAGGGTATCTCCTCCAACAGCCTCGACTCCGTGGCCGAGATTCTGGCCAGTCCGGTCATCCAGTCCATCAAGGCTTCTGAGATGTCGGTGCAGAACAGCCTGGCGGAAATGTCCAAAAAGTATGGTGCCAACCATCCCCAAATTATTGCAATCAAGGCTGAGTTGAACGAGCTCAGCAAGCGCAAATCCGCTGAAGTACAAAAAATCGTCCAGTCCCTGAAAAACAACTTCGAACTGGCTCTGGCAAAGGAAAAATCCTTGAAAGAAGCCTTGCGCAGCCAGGAACAGGGAGCCCTTTCACTCTCTAAAAAATCGATTCAGTACGGAGTGCTGCAACGCGAAGCAGAGAGCGCAAAGGAGGTCTACGATCTGCTGGTCAAGCGTTTCAAAGAGACAACGCTGACCGAGAACATGAAGACCGTCAACGTGCGCGTTGTCGACAAGGCTGAGACGCCGACTCAACCGATCAAACCCAGGAAAGCCATGAACATGCTTCTGGCTCTGGTCCTCGGGATTACTGCCGGCACTGGTCTGGCTTTCTTTGCTGAGTATCTCGACAACACACTGAAAACACCCGAGGATGTAGCTCGCTTCCTGCATATGCCCTACCTAGGCATGATCCCCTCCATCATTGATATTGATAACAATTCGATGGCGGAGGTGTTCGTGCACAACGACCCAAAATCCGTAGCCAGTGAGTCCGTCCGCGGTCTGCGCAGCAACCTGCTCTTCTCCAAGGCCGACCAAATGCCTCAGGTCGTTTTGCTGACAAGCGCAACTCCCAAGGAGGGCAAGACTCTCGTAGCCGTCAATCTAGGTGCGGCGATGGCCCAAGCCGGCTGTAAAACCCTGCTCATCGGTGCAGACATGCGTCGACCCAGGGCACATAAGATCCTTGAACTTGAAAACGGAGCAGGGCTTTCCAACATCCTTTCCAGCGTCAGTAGTGTCGATGAGGTCATCAAACCGACGGGCATTCCGAACCTGGATATCATTACTGCAGGGCCCGTTCCACCCAACCCTTCGGAATTGCTTGGCTCCAAACGCATGCCGGAGCTCATTGCCTCGCTCCGCGAACGCTATGAACACATCATCATCGACACCCCGCCAGCCACTGCCGTAACCGACGCAGCCGTTCTGGCCCAGCACGCCGATGGCGTGGTGCTCATCTCCAAGGCCTTTGTAACGCCCAAGGAACTTGTCCGCTCCGCCATCGAGGCTCTCCAAAAAATAAACGCCAAAATATTCGGAGTAGTCCTCAACAGCGTCAACATGAGCAAAGAGGGGGCATACTATTACCAGTATGCGTATTATTACTACTACGGAGAAAAAGGGAATAAGAAACGGCGAGGATAATCATGATCGATTTGCATTGCCATATTCTTCCAAAACTCGACGACGGACCGGACATTGTCACCGAGAGTGTGGACATGTGCAAACAGGCCATTGCAGACGGGACAACCGACATCGTCGCTACACCGCATTTCTTCGACGGTCACCATGACGTGAATCTGGAAGTACGCGATATATACCTAAAAAAAATCAATTTATTTCTTCATCAAAGCGGGCTTCCACTCAGATTACACGCTGGAGCGGAAGTCCGCCTCGTTCCAAAACTTGGCAAACTTCTCCGAAATCCGCATAGACTGTGCATCAATCAATCACGCTATATGCTCATTGAATTGCCATCAGTGATTCCACAAACACTCGAACAGGAACTTTACGACCTTCAGTTGATTGGCTGCGTGCCGATACTCGCTCATCCCGAACGCTACGAATATATCCAGCGCAATCCGGACTTTCTCCTGCATCTCGCCTCTTCGGGAGTTCTTGGCCAAATAACGGCGCAGAGCCTGCTCGGGGGATTCGGTGAAAAATGCCGACGCTGCGCGGAACTGCTTGTACACAACCGGACGGCCCATTTCGTGGCCAGCGATGCGCATTCGTCTTCTGCACGCCCCCCGCTTCTGGCTGCGGCGCGGGCTCGTATCGAGCACATCGCCGGACACATTGAGGCTCGGGCGATGTTCGAGGAAAGACCAAGAGCGGTTCTGAGGAACCGGCCCGTCAGTATCCAATCCCCACTTCCAAGCACGCCACGAACCATATCAGATCTGGTCGAACGTCTGGCAACCTTGTTATGAGAAGATCGGTTGGTCCGCTCCCCCCCCCCCCTCTGACTTCACTGACCCTTTGGAGCCTGCTGGCACTCTTGTGCCTGACGCAATGGGCCTTCGGCGGCATACATCCATGGGCTTATGCCAGAACCGCCGCGATATTTGGATTTATGGTCTGCACACTCTCGCCTTTCGTGCTCATGAAGACCTACCGCCCTGGCCCGCAGCCCATGCGGCTGCATCTACCGCCCTTATGCATGCATGCTGCACTTTTTGCGGTCCTGGCAGTGCTGCAGACCGTAATGTTGCCTACAGGTGTGGTAGAGATTTTCAGCCCCTTGCGACCAGCCTTCTTCGTCCCCCCACTCTCAGCCCCCGACGCCATGCCTTTGTCCCTGGCCCCCCACTCCGGCCGGGTCGATATGCTCAAATGGGCACCCATGGCTATGGCGTATCTGCTTGGGGTCTACGCAATCCGGACAGGTCGTCAGGCCGGTGCGGTCTTCTGGACCGTACTCGGACTTGGCCTCTTTCAGGCCGCCTACGGAATACTGCAGAGCTTCGGAGGTACGGAACAGGTCTGGAACTGGGCCAAGACCGGACAGCACGGCTTCGTGACCGGGACATACATCAGCCGTAATGAACTGGCTTTCTTTCTCGAACTGGCCACCCTTATGGCACTGGGCGCCGCCATGGGCGAGCAGGCCAGGTCGCCAAGGCCGAGCGGCTGGCGAGGTCTTTTGAGCGAAGCGTTCTGGAGACCGATCCTGCCCGGATTCATGGGAGTCATCCTGGCAGTGACCTTGCTGCTGACGGGTTCACGGGGCGGTATTCTCAGTTGCGGGATCGGACTCTTGTGCATGGCCCTGCTCTTTGCGTCGAAACGCACCATGCGACCCGCCTGCTGGAAAATCCTGGGGGCGGCCCTTGTCATCGCCGTATACGGTCTGGGTGTCGGCCTGGAAAAAACTGCCGAACGCTTCGGCCATGACGGGGACCTGACACACCGCCTGGACATTGCTGCATCCGTTGTGCCCATGATCGCAGACTTTCCATTGACGGGCGTGGGGATGGGTGCATTCAACACCGCTTACGGCCCCTACGCACTGCCTCAATACGGTGGCGACCTGGACGTCGTACATGCTCACAACGACTGGATCGAAGTCGCCGCCGAGGCGGGGTTGCCCGGTCTCGCCCTGTGCGTCAGCGGCTTCGTGCTTTTCATGACCCGATGCGTCGTGGCCTGGAAAAAGCGCAACGATCCACTCGTATTGGGGACCTGCGCCGGGCTTATGAGCGGCCTGGCCGCCCTCGCCTTGCACAGCTTCTTCGACTTCGGCATGCGCGTCCCTGCCAACGCACTGGCCGTGGGCATTCTTTGCGCACTGCTCTGGAACCTCCTGCACATGCGCTCGTACAACCGGGGGAGGCGTGTTTTTCTACCTGACAGAGAGATCACGAATCAGCTGCGCCATGTGTTGGCCATCGGCGCTGTTGCGGCCCTGACCACGGCGGCCCTGTTCGTCGGAATGGCTCGGACGCATCTTGCGGCAGAGAACCTTTGCCCTACGGAACGCACGATTTTTCCCGAACCCCTGCCTCCACTTGATGACATCCGACACGCCTTGCGACTTCAGCCCGACAACCCGGCCCTGGTAGCGGCCGTAGCCGCCAAATCCATGGAGCTTTTCCTTCAGGCAAAGGTCCTGCCAGCTCCCAGCATCCTTCTTGCCGAAGAATATTTCAGGGCGGCACTGCATAAGGATCCTGCTAACGGCCTCACGTGGCGCCAGTACGCCCAAACCTTAAGCCTCGGCCTAGAGTATTCTCTTGGAGGCGGTGCCTGGGAACTTAAAGCCGTCCAGGCCTACGAACGCGCCCTGAGCCTGCGGCCCCATGATCCCAGAACGGCTTTGGCGGCGGCGCAGCATCATCTCTGGGGTTACGCAATGGATCTAGGCGGTTCCAGAGAGCGAGGCATGCAGCTTTTGTCGAAGACGCTCCAGCTCAACTCGTGGAGGTGGAAACAAGTCCTTGATCTAGCCCTGGAGCATGTCAACGACCGGGACGCTCTCTTAGCCATCCTGCCTTATGAAGACCGGGTACGTGCCATGGAGTATCTGGACAAAAAACTCCAGAGAGGTTGAGCAACATCGCTCTCGGACTCCGAAGAATCTTTTGCGGGAAACGAAACGCCGGTGAGCCGATGCCCTTCCGGCGAGCACGAACGAAACTGCTTTCAGAACCTGAACACGCGAACAGCGACCGCCCGTAATGCCAACAATTATGCCTGGCGCGCAAGCCGTCGTGGACAATCTGTCCATCAACATCAATGGAGAACATGCATGTGCGGAATCATCGGATACACAGGGAACAATCCAGCCATACCGGCCATCGTCGAAGGCCTGAGGCGCCTTGAGTATCGGGGCTACGACTCGGCTGGAGTAGCTTTCGAGAAGACGCAAGGGCTACAGGTCATACGCGCAGAGGGTAAGCTCGGCGCACTGGATCAGAAAATCGCGGGCCTGGACACGGCCTCCTCGTTCTGTGGCATAGGCCACACCCGCTGGGCCACCCACGGCCTGCCCGTAGAGCGCAACGCCCACCCCCACATGGATGGAGAGGGCCGCTTCGCACTGGTTCACAACGGCATCATAGAAAACTACGCGGAACTTAAAGCGGAGCTCATCGCCGAAGGGCACGTCTTTCTGTCCGAAACGGACACCGAGGTGCTGGTGCACGTCATCGCCAAAGGCGTGAGCCTGAGCGGCGATATTCGCAAGGGTATCTCCTGGGCTCTGTCACAGGTTGACGGGGCTTATGCATTTGCACTGCTTTCACGTGACCATCCCAAGAAAATCTGGGCCAGCCGCAAGGCCAGCCCCTTGCTCATGGGCGTCGGCTCTGAAGAGAATTTCCTGGCTTCCGACATCCCGGCCTTCCTGCCCTACACGCGCGAAGTGGTTTTTCTCGACAACGGAGACCTGGTGGAGATGGACGCCTCTTCCTGGCAAGTCTTCGACTCCATAACGCTAAAACCAAAAGCCAAGGAGGTCAGGCACATCTCCTGGGACGTGCAGGCCGCCCAAAAAGACGGATACAAGCATTTCATGCTCAAGGAAATCTTCGAGCAGCCAAAAGTCATTCGCGACTGTCTGGCAGGCCGCATCCAGAAGGGGCGGGTGGTGCTTACCGAACTCGACGCGCTGGACATCCCGGGGCGCTTGACCATCGTGGCCTGCGGCACGTCGTACCACGCCGGTCTATGGGCAAAGTACCTGCTCGAATCCTGGGCGCGGATCCCCGTGCAAGTCGAGATCGCTTCGGAGTTCCGCTACCGCGACAGCGTGTTCCTCCCCGACGACCTGATCCTGACCATCAGCCAGTCGGGCGAAACAGCCGATACCCTGGCCGCGGTCCGCATCGCCCATGAGGCCGGCGTGCCAATCCTCGGTTTGTGCAATGTGGTCGGTTCATCAATCGCCCGCGAATCGGACCAAGTCGTTTACACCCAGGCCGGGCCCGAAATCAGTGTGGCCTCCACCAAGGCCATGTGCAGCCAGATGGTCCTGCTACTGCTCATGACCCTGTCCTGGGGCGCTCGCAAAGGGACCCTGCCCGAAGAAGTTAAGGAACGCTGCCTGGAGGAATTGGCCGAGATGCCGACGACTCTGGAGCGTGACCTGCCTGTCATTCGCGGCAAGGCCCGCAGCTTGTGCCAGGAGTATTCGGACGCTAAGAGCTTCTTCTTTCTTGGGCGTGGTCAGAATTTTCCCTTGGCCCTGGAAGGGGCCCTCAAGCTTAAAGAAATATCTTACATCCATGCCGAAGGGTATGCCAGTGGCGAGATGAAGCACGGTCCAATCGCCCTCATCGACCCACAATTCCCAACTTTTGCCATGGCGCTTGGCGATGAACTGCTGCAAAAGGTGGCTTCGAACCTGCAAGAAGTGCAGGCCAGAGGCGGACGTATCATTGCCTTGGTCAATCCCGGCGCCGCGCCCGCCGTAGATGAGTCCTGGGTTCTTCCCGATGTATGGGGACCGCTGAAGAGTTTTCTGGTGCTTCCTGCGGTACAGCTTTTCGCCTATGAAATGGCCGTCTACCTGGGCAAAGACGTAGATCAACCAAGGAATCTGGCCAAAAGTGTGACCGTGGAATAGTCCCGTAAGGGTGCCAGGCGCACAACTCCGACAGGCATCTTTTTAACTCAGCCTTCTCATCGGCAAACTTGCTATCCGCAGCAAGTAAGGCTAGGGAATATCTGGTAAATTCATTGATTCAATTTTATTTTATAATCATTTTTTAAATATATTAAATAAGCTATGCAAAATAATTTAAATGATTTCTTACTATCAGAAGAAGATAGTCTCTTTTTCAATGCTTTTGAATACGCACCTATAGGCATGGCTCTTGTTGCACCAAATGGAAAATGGATCAAAGTTAACAGATCGTTATGCGAAATGCTTGGTTATTTGGAAAAAGAACTTTTAAATAAAACCTTTCAAGATATCACCCATCCAGACGACCTTGATGAAGACTTAGTCTATGTCAACAGAATGCTTGCTGGAGTCATTGACAGCTACCAAATGGAAAAACGTTACTTTCACAAAGAAGGAAATGTTATTAGCATCCTTCTCAGCGTTTCTTTAGTGGCCAACAAGGATGGATCTCCACGTTTTTTCATTTCACAGATACAAGATATTACACGCAGAAAACAAATTGAATCAGAATTATTGCAAATATCACGCGAAGACGCACTCACAGGTGTCGCAAACAGACGTTATTTTTTTGAACATGTATCCAGAGAAATGATCAGAGGCAAGCGTTTCAACGAACCACAGACTCTGGCTCTTCTTGATGTAGATCATTTCAAAAGTATCAACGATACCCATGGACACGAAACAGGGGATATTGTTCTCAAAGAAATGGCAAGAGAGTGCAAAAAAATATTACGGGAAGTTGACATATTCGGAAGAATCGGAGGGGAAGAATTCGGAATACTGTTTCTAAATGCAGATGAAAAAATATCAAGAAATCTTGCCGAAAGGCTGCGCCGTCATATAGAAAAAATTAAAATTACAAACAAAAACAATAAAATATGTTTTACCGTGAGCATTGGAATGGTATCTTTCCGTTGTGGGACAAAGTCAATCGATGAAAGGCTAAATATCGCAGACCAAGCACTTTATAAAGCAAAAGAGTCTGGAAGAAATTGTATCGAAATTATTTCAGAGAACTCAAATTGCTTAAGCGAAGATTCATATTCACTACAATCTCAACTTGTTCGTTTGATTTGGAAAGATGAATATGAATCTGGAAATCTACTCATAGACAGTCAGCACAGACATCTTTTTACATGTGCGAATGAATTACTTAATGCAATAATCACAGGTCAAAGCGACAAAAATGTTATTCATTCCGCAAAAAAACTTTTAAATCACACAGTTCAACATTTTATTGATGAGGAAAGAATATTGTGTGAGACTAAATTTCCAGACTTTCAAAATCATTGCAATATTCATAGAGAACTTGAAAAAAAGATGAGCAAAACCATTGCGCATTTCAAAAAAGAAAAAGTTCATGTTGGCGAGTTATTTTCATTTCTCGTCACAGATATTATTCTGGAGCACATGGTGTTGGAAGATCAGAAATTCTTCTCCTATCTTGATTAAGCAGCCTGGAATTTCAAAAAATGACGTTCTACTCCCCTTAACAGAATTTTGAAGTCCGCAAAGGACTTACATGCGTCACATCCTGACAAACACGTTTTTTGATACGCAGCGACTCTGGCCACTCAGAGGCTGATACGGTTGCGTCCTTTTTCCTTGGCCCGATAAAGAGCCTGATCCACGCGTTTGAGGAAATCGTCTGGGCTTTCTCCTCTTATGTGACCGGCCACGCCGATGCTCACGGTCACCGGACTTCCGCTGCCCAGGACATCTGCCTCGCGCATGACAGCACAAATACGCAGCGCAACACGCTGCGCGTCCTCTGCGGTCGTATTGGGCAAAAAAATCAGAAATTCTTCACCTCCGCTCCGAGCAGCCAAGTCCTCGCTACGGCAGATGCGAAGAAGTGTAGCTGCGCAGGCCTTGAGCACTTCATCTCCGGCATTGTGACCAAATGTGTCATTAACCTTCTTGAAATGATCCAAATCAGCCATGAGCAGGCTCAAAGGCTCACCCTGTTGATCAGCCGCAAATACGGCCTCTTGAAACCGCTCCATGAAATAGCCCCGATTGGCCAAACCGGTCAGAAAGTCTGTCCTGCTAATCTTCTCAAGACGCTCCCTGGCCTCGGCCAGTTCACGATTTCTACGAGCCAGATCTCGTCCGATGTTGACCAGATCATTAGTCAGAGAGGACATGGCCTGCATGACCATGCCATCTCCCCCGCCGATGCGCTCGGCCAGCACAGTCCACTCTTCGCCTTCCAGTCGACTGATCACCTTGTAAAGATCCTCCCCTCCACGAAGTTTGAGTATCTGCGGAAGCGGACTGGTACCCGATTGAGGCGACGCAAACACCGCCTCGGTTCCATCGGGATAGCGAAAAATTTCCTCCAGTTTCATCCCCAACGGCCGATCGCTCTTGCGCAGCAGGCGCATAAGGGCCAAGTTGCATCCTACAATACGCCGGTCCAAATCGGCCCTCGCCATGATCACATTTTCCGCATGCTCCAAAAATATTGTCAGGGCGTTGCCCCACGAATCATGATAGTCGAGATTCACTTGCCCTCCTGCTTATGAGTGCTCTGGCCACATTCATGGCGGATTTACAATCCGTGGCCATGGCGTCGGCCTTCAGGACATGAAATATATCTGGATCGTGCAGCAGTGCCTGGCCGCCAACAAGAACTCTCATCCCATCCAGATCCGGCTGACTGCGGACACCATCGATAACCGTTTTGACCGCACTAATGTTGAAAATCATGGCAACAGATATACAAAGTAGGTCCGGCTTCACCGAACGGACAAAATCCAAGAGATCACTGCACGGCGTGTTTGCACCTAAATATTGCACATCCCATCCATCGCTTTCCAGACACGAAGCGAGCATCCAGGCGCCTATCTCATGAAACTCGTTGGCTGCTGCACTCACGACCGCAGTTCCACGTGTTGGTGCAGAACTGAAACCTGAAGTGGATATTGAAGCCAATATGCGGGAGACGATGGCTGAGGCGAGATGCTCCTGAGCAACACTGATAAGTCCGTTCTCCCATCGCGCCCCAACGGCTTGCATCGCGGGTTGCAGCACGTGAACAAAAAAATCGACCATCCGTTCCGCAGTATCGACTCTGCTTTGGGCTATTTCTAGACAAACCGAGACATCACCGATCAGCAGTGCGTCACGAAATCGTTCGTAATCTAGTTGCCAAACAGTAGATCCAGCATCAGGCTCAATGGCGGGACGTAACGAAAGCTGCACCGTCTCTTCATGGCGGGTGAGCATCCACTCATAAATGGTCAGAATGTCGCTGGCGCTCTGATCCATAAACTCACGGATGACATCAATCCAAACAGTCATGACCGCAGAGAAATAAGCATGGGAAAAACCCCGACTGTGATAAGCTCGATAAACCCATGGCAGAGTCTTGCTCAAAAGACCGTATATCCCAAATTGGAAGACACTGGCCATGAAAGCCGCATGGTGACGATGGTTTTCGTACATGACCTCCATGGAATTGGAACCAATAAGGTCAGTCAAATCCTCCCGTCCACTCATGCGTGCGTTGACGGACTCTACAAGCACATACGACAGGCGTGTGTATTCTCCAACGGCAGCCGGACTGACCTGCGGGAGATTTCGCAACTCTATTGTCATGACTGTAAAACCCCGGCCCCGCACAAAGCGCCTTGAATTTCCTTTCCCGATCGGGATTTTTTTTCGATCAGAATCTGGTCCATGACTTGGGTTATTTCCTGCATGCTCACCGGCTTGGTTAAATAAGCGTTCATGCCCGCAGCCAGGAACTTTTCGCAATCACCGACCATGGCGTACGCCGTCAGGGCGATGATTGGCGTGGACGCAATATCTCCCTTCCAAGATCGGATAGTCCGCGTGGCCTCGAGACCATCCATAATCGGCATCTGTACATCCATAAGCACAATATCAAAACACTCCTCACGAAGCTTGCGCAAAACCTCTTTCCCATCCCTGGCCACGACCACTCTACAACCAATCCTTTTGAGAATTGTCTCGACAAACATGGCGTTGACAAGATCATCCTCAGCCAAGAGTACGCTACGAGGCTTTTGGCAGATGGGTTTGGGATGACTTGGGACCCTGCGCTCGCTACTTGAAACGGGCTCAAAAGGAAGGAAGAAATTGATGACCGTTCCTTGGCCCAAATCGCTCTGCAAGGAAATCTCTCCGCCCATGAGATCGACCAGGCGACGTACGATAGCCAGGCCCAAACCAGCGCCCTGGTGCTCGCGTACATAGGTTTTCTCACCTTGAACGAAAGGCTCAAAAATAGTGCCCACAATATCCTGGCTGATTCCAGGACCAGAATCTTGGATGGAAAATAACACGGTCATTAGGCCGTCTGTTCCCCATGAAAGAGGTTTCACTTCAACTCGCACGAAACCACTTTCCGTAAACTTGACTGCGTTACCAACCACGTTGAAAAGAATCTGCCTCAATCGACTCTCATCACCTTTAACCAGCTCAGGCAGGTTCGGGTCGAAAAAGAAATCAAGCATAAGCTTCTTTGCGGAAGCATCGAACAAGAAAACCTCGCTCAATTGTTGTCGCATGGACGAAATGTCAAAAACATCCTCACACAAATTGAGTTTGCCGGCCTCAATTTTGGACAGGTCGAGAATGTCAGCAAGCAGCCTGTTCAGACGTGAAAGACATCTGTGAGCATTATGCGCATAGCCGTGTTGCTCTGCATTGAGATTCGTCTGCCGGAGGACTTCAATCATCCCACTTGCACCATTCAGCGGGGTACGAATTTCGTGACTCATATTGGCCAGAAACTCGCTTTTTGCCCGATTGGCCATATCGCTTTGCGCAGCGAGCTCATGGGCTCTCTCAAGGGCATATTCGAGGTTACGGTTTGTGGTCTCAAGTTCCTTTTCAAAGGTTCGGCGGTCGGTAACATCAATGGCAATATGAATTATCTTAACCAGTTTTCCATGCCGATCGTGAACAGGGGTGCAAGAGACCATGTAGGTTTTATCGAAAGCATCCATCTCCAGTTCAGCTTGCGCTCCCATACAGGTTTGCTTCGTCTTCGCCATAGGACAATTAAAAGGAGGCCCGTCTCCTTTGTGAAAAATCTCGAAACATTTTCGGCCGGAAATACCCCGCATATCTAAGCCCGTAAGTTCAAGCGCGACCTTGTTGGCAGCCAAAATTCTATATTCGCAATCGAGTACAATGACTGGATGTCCGATGGCCTGAAAAATGTTTTCCCATTCATTCCGAATTTGAAGCAAAGATGCCTCGGCTTCTTTCCGAGCCGTGATATCAAATACAATAGAGTACAGAAGGCGCTTACCATGTATTTGAACAGGCCCAGAGTAAACTGAAACATCCCGGATGGAATCATCGCAGAGACGATGCCTGAACTGAAAATTATTTCGAGATGTCTCCCGTGCCTGACTCATGGCTGTAGAAATTTCTTCGCGTGAGGCCGTGTTGATTTCCCATATCTTCTTCCTACATAATTCAACTTTGGACCCACCGTAAAATAACTCCGCAGCAACATTGACATCGACTATTCGTCCTGTATCAGGTTCAATGAACATCATCACGGTAGGCATCTTGTCGAATACCTCGAGAAAATCACGCCTAGATTCTTGCAAGAGTCTGTCTGTAAATTCGCACCGCTTATATACATCCAACAAACTGATCACCAAGGATTCTGATGCAGGCCAAATCAATGATCCAGAGACAAGACCTTGACCAAGTAAATCACTCCGAAAATGGGATAAGTCGTCGTACTTGACCACAAACAGGCAGACTACGTCACCATATTCTGGAGCAACGGCAAAAATATTACACAATTCCGCAACAGTCCCGTCTGACAATGAGGGGGCGAGTAAAACAAATGTCGGGCCGTTCCCCATGACTGCATCCAAGGCTTGGCTGCTCTGTGCTCGACTCGTTTTGTAAGACGCCCTATTTAGAACACGCTCCAAGGAGTCAAGTTCTCTTACCTCTTCGCTAACGATTAGAATATGATAAGAAGACTGATCAATAAAATCGTACTTTTCACGCATAAAGGTCCTTTCGCAGGAAAATCCATTGCAATAAAACAACGGATTATCTGCATGTATATCAGTCGAATAGTTTTTATTCCTTGAAATTCGCATATACTTATCATCGCAAAAAATACTCAAGATATCAGTTCAAAGATATCAAATTAGCATCGTCTTTAAAATCGATCGCAACATCAGTGCCGATGTGCCCTAATCACTAATCTGTATTGTTAAGGGGAAGTCTGATCGTGAAAGTCGTCCCTTCACCTGGCTGGGATTTAAAGCTAATAGTACCTTCATGGACCCCTGTTACGATGCGATGCGCAATGAACAATCCCTGGCCTGTGCCCGTCCCAACAGCTTTCGTGGTAAAGAACGGCTCGAAAGCATGTTCCTGAACATGCGACGGCATGCCGCTTCCGTTATCCGCGATCCGAATTTCAACCCATCCGCCATCCCTGCGCGTAATCACATGGATCGTTCCCAAAGGCGCTCCCCCGTCACTCCTGATCTCCGAGATCGCGTGAGCGGCGTTGACCAAGAGATTAAGCAACACCTGCCCAATCTCTTGGCTGAGGCACGGCACAGGCGGAAGTTCAGGATCCAGATCCATGCTCAATTCGGCCACATATTTCCATTCGTTCCGCGACAGGGTGACCGTGTCCGTAACAAGTTTATTCAGATCCACATCCGTTTTACAGTCGTGACCGGGGTGAACAAACTGCCTGACCGAACCGACGATGGCCGTGATTTTCTCTAAACCATGCAACACGTCGCCCACGGCTGAAGGCAACTCTTCAAGATAGAATGAAACCTGCAACTCCTCATCCCTAGCCTGGATCACTTTAATCTCCCTCTCAAGAGCAGGATCCGACGCTAGGCGTTCAAACAGAAGACCATGTCCCCCCAGCGCCTGCGCAATGTGGTCCATGGCCTCTTTGATAAACCAGATGTAGTTGAGGACGTATTGAGTCGGCGTATTGATTTCGTGAGCAATACCCGCTGCAAGCTGACCAATGGCTTCCATCTTCTGAGTTTGCAGCAACTGAGCTTCTATGAAGCGTCGTTGCGTCACATCCATGACCAAAAGCCAAATTCCGGCACATTCTTCTTTGTTCTCTTCCTGCATGACTGGAGTAACTATGCTGAAAAACTGCTCCCCAGAAATAAACCATCGAATGTCGCACCGCCGAATTTCCTCACCGCACCCCACCGTATCCACCATCCGAAGATACGTCTCTCGATCATCAGGATGGACAAGCGTAACCAGTTGCAGACCGGAAATTTCATCCTTCTCTTGACGAACCA
This sequence comes from Desulfomicrobium apsheronum, assembly GCF_900114115.1. Classification (NCBI taxonomy): domain Bacteria; kingdom Pseudomonadati; phylum Thermodesulfobacteriota; class Desulfovibrionia; order Desulfovibrionales; family Desulfomicrobiaceae; genus Desulfomicrobium; species Desulfomicrobium apsheronum. The sequence continues at coordinate 135,340 of NZ_FORX01000008.1, forward strand.
ACTCGCAAAAATGACGGTTACAAAAAGTCACTCTCCCATGGGCATCAATTTCCACAAGGCCCTGCTGCATCGTTTCAGCAAGCCCCCGAAATTGTCTCTCGCTCTTAACAAGTCTATCCACGGAAGAACGCAACTCCGTCACATCCTGCAGAAACCCCTCAAAATACTCGGCTTCACCATCATCCGCAAAGATCACCCTTCCATTGATCTTGGCCCAAAAAGATATTCCATCCTTGCGTCGGAGTTCGATATCGCGGTCTCTGACAATACCAGTGACCAGCGCTTCACGCAGAAGATCTTCGCGATCTTCCGACCGAACATAGAGCTGAGACGGAATATCCGTATAATATCGCCGCATTTCCTCGGTCGAATCAAAATCGAATATAGAGGCCAAGGCCTGATTCACACTCAAAAACCCATAAGGCGATATCTGAAAAATGCCTACTGGGGCGTTGTCGAAGATGTTCTTGTATTTATCTTCAACCTCGAGAAGTGTGCCGCGGATGCTCTCCAGCACGGTCACGTCCCTGGCTACGAAGACGGTAGCTATCTTCGCCCCATCAGGGCCTCGAATCTGATCCCGATTGACGAGAAAACTACCCTGGATATTGCCGAAGTTCACAGGAATGCGGCCATCGGACCTGTCATCACCTGAAAAGTTGTACTCGAAAGCGCCGAGAACTTCAGCGCAAGGCCGTCCAATAATTTCGATGGAAGGACATGACAGGCGAGTTTCCAGAGCCTTGTTGACCCGCATTAGAGCCAGGTCGTTGTCGACCAGGAAGACCAAGTCCGAAATCGCATTGAAAGTTCGATCAAGTTCTTCCTTGGCGTTCCTGATCTGCTCCTGCACCCGCACTCTCTCGGTCAGATCGTGAAGAATGAGAGAAAAACCAGTAATACGTCCGGAGACATCTGGATGTCGGTTCAAAATTGCCCGAAACTGCCTGGAACCGAAAGGCAACGGTTGAGTGACATCCGCTTCGAAAGTCCTTTCCACTGAGGCCAGAACCTCTCCTCCAAAAACCTCTAGCCAGGGAAAGACCGCCTCGACCTTGCGGCCCAGAAACGCAGGGCTAATCTCATCTTCCGCTGTCGCATAATAGATTTTCCCTATGCGCGCGTCAGAGTCTAGCAAGCTTGTGGCGGCACTGTTGATATTACCGATGGTGCCGTCCGGTTCTAAAAATATTGCTGGAGTGGAGAGACTTTCGAAAAATGTCAGATACCTGTTTTTCTCATTGGTTATACATCGCAAAGTCGAGGCCATCTCGACCAAAGTCGTCTGCCCCCCGACATTGGCCCATTCAGCGCTAAACCCAATACTCATGCGATCAAAAAGCACAATAACGAGCTCGTCCAACCTAGACTGATCATCCCCTTCGGCAACAAATTCTCGTATTAGGTCTCGATATGTCCGGCGATAATAAACGAATAGTCCCAAAAACATCTCCAGGGAGACGCCCCTTTGCCTGTGACGCCGCGCCTGGCCCATGGCGAAGCGCGATGCTGGATCTTCGTTCCAATCAGTATGCAGGCTAACATTCAGGGAACCATCTCCATGAAACTTAAGCGTGCCTGCCAAGGCTTCGGTCAAACCTGCGATGGATACCCTCCACGCTTCCAACAGGGTTGAGGAATATCTGGTATAGTCATGCATGCGCGCATAGCCGAGTATCCGCTCCATGAGCCAAGATTCCTTGGCGCGCATCAGTTCGATGAACTCATCCACTATCGTCACCTCAAAAAAACCATATCTGCACCCCTGCGCATACAAGAAAATTACGAATTAGATATAATGTACAAAAATCAAAAAAAATAGACAGTGCAAGCATTTGAAAATTAAATCATGATTTTAAATTTATACAACTATCCAACATACTCAACCCTTAAAAAATACGGATCAATCCTATATAATTCATTCTTTACGTAAAAAATACGGTATCAAAATAAAAAAAAATAAAAATATTCTTAATATTGCAAAAATCCATTAAAAAACTAAATATTTTGAACTTTCATACATAGGGATCAGCCCAGTCACACGAGAAAATCGCTATCAGTAACATTCTCCCCCAGGAGTGCTTTGTTGTGCAGGCAAAGCCGAAGCATCAAACAGGCCAGGAATGCGCCCAAGACGTTGGCTAGAAAATCGAGAGGATCTGCGTTGCGTTCCGGTTGAAACATCTGCAGCATTTCATCCAATCCACCGACGCAAACTGCAACGGCGGCGACGGCAACGGGCTCCAAATCGAGCGCCCAACGCAAAAGAAGGGTCAGGAAGAAGGAAGCCAACACATGGACCACCTTGTCTAAATGCTCGAAGCACTGGCAGTGTGTCAGCCCGATCATGGAGGCTTGGTAAATTCCCACACAGCAAAGACAAGTCACGACCAAGCGCAGCAACCTTGACCACGCGACACGGAGTGTATGGACAGGAGCAAAGAAGAAGTCGCGAACAGCGTGTATCCAATGATCGGATGCATTCACGGTTTTAGGGACACCCGTCACCCCTTAACAATCATAGCTATACCTCAAAAATCGCCGTCACACAGCGCATGGCAGCCCGACCATCCCAGAATTCTGGGCGTTGCGGTGCACGTTCGGTACCTAAGGCAGCGTGGAATTCGTGTCTTATGCGCTCAACGCTGTTGCCGACCAGTACTCCAGCCCCTCCATGCTCCTTCAAAGTTACGGGGCGTTCGGTGTTCCATCGCAAGGTCAGACAGGGTGTTCCAAGGACACAACATTCTTCCTGCAGGCCCCCGCTGTCGGTCAGGGCGACGACGGCCTGCATGTTAAGGCGCAGCATTTCATGGTAGCCGAGGGGGTGCGTGAGGACAAGGCCGGGACACCACGCGGCCTTGTCCCACAGTCCGAAGGACTCGAGCATCTTTCCGGTGCGGGGGTGGATAGGCCAGATCAGGGGAATGACGGGAGCGACCTCTCCAGTCAGGAAAGCCAGGATGGGTTCCAGCACCTCGACCTGATCCACGTTGGAAGGCCGGTGCATGGTCAGCAGCGCAAAGCCTTTGGAGAGGTCCGGCACGACCGTGCCAGGCAGCAGAAGATTCCTGCGAACAACCTCAGCCACGTCGAGCAGGGCCGCCCTGTCTCGGTGAGCCTCAAGAGTATCAATCATGATGTTGCCCACGAAGCGGATCTTTTCAACCGGCACGCCCTCCTGAAGGAGATTGCCGCTCGAGAGACGGTCGGGCGTGAGCAGGAGATCGCTCAGGCGATCCGTGACCAGTCGATTGATTTCCTCGGGCATGGACATATCCCGACTGCGCAGGCCAGCCTCCACATGGGCCACCTTTACGCCAAGTTTCTTGGCCGTAATGGTACAAGCCATGGTCGAGTTCACGTCACCCACCACCACTACCCAGTCCGGCCGTTCGCAGAGCAGAACCTTCTCGAACTCGACCATGACCGATGCCGTCTGTTCGGCATGGGAGCCCGACCCCACGCCCAGGTCCATGTCCGGCCTGGGCATGCCCAGGTCGTCAAAAAAGGCCTGGCTCATCCTGCGGTCGTAGTGTTGGCCCGTGTGAACCAGAAGATGCTCCACGTCCGGTCTTGTGTTCAGCGCCTCGATAAGCGGCGCGATCTTCATGAAATTCGGCCTTGCACCGACAACATTTATTATTTTCATAGTGGTATGATTTCCTGATATACTCGGACTTACTTGTTCTGCGGTGCGAATACCGAGAGAGGTTATGCGTCAGAGGTATCACCTTAAGCCTCATCAGCAGATTATTGTGTGAATTTCCGAAATCCTGCCTCTCAAGGGACAAACGTCACGCCTTAGAATGATGGGACGCCCTGGCTGCGCAATTGAAATTCAGCAGACATTCAAACTTTCTTTACGATTACATGCATGCGCAGTGGCCAGATAGTAAGCACCGAACACAACGATAAATAACCAGAAGCTGATCCACTCCGGAATATCCAGACGCTGACTTGCAAAGGCGTATGCGATGCATGCGACCTGCATCGCCAAAATGATCAGCACGGTCCTGTTCACATTCGTACCAAAGGCCAAAAAAAGATGATGCAGGTGACCACGATCAGGACTGAACGGGGAGCAGCCGCAGCGCAAGCGCCTGATGGATACGGCGGCCGTGTCGAGGAGTGGGATAGCGAAAAGCCACAAGGCCATGACGGGGGTGATGGCTGCGCCCTCGCCTTGGGAGAGGCTGATCATATACCAAGACAACGCAAAGCCCAAAATCATCGTCCCGGCATCACCCATGAAAACGGCCGCCCGCGAGCGGCCAAAAAAGCGCGAATTGAAAATCAGGAATCCAAACAAGGCCGCCGAGAAGCAGAAGAGTTGTAAGGCAACGTTCGCGTCGACCGGAAAAGCAAGTAAAGCGAGCGCGCCAAAAATCATAAATCCAAGGCTACCGGACAATCCGTCCACCCCGTCAACCATGTTGAAGGCGTTCATGACCCCTACCATGCTAAATACGGTCACTGGCGTCCCGAGCCAACCCAGTGTCAACGAAATCCCAGGCCAAAGCTCTCCGAGACTCACCAATCGAACGCCGAACCACTCCGCCGCCGCCAGACAGCACAGTACTTCCAGAGCCATGCGCCCTTTGAAGGACACGTCCCAGCGATCGTCGGCAACCCCAATGGCCAGAATAGGGAAACACAGCCCAAGCAGGCCCAGTCCACCATTGACCTGCCAGGCCGGAGCCGCCATGGCGCAGAGGATAAGGGAAGAGTAGATGGCAATGCCACCAATCAGCGGCACGGCACCGGCATGCTGTTTGCGATTCGACGGCTGATCTAGAAGCCCGACCACGGTAGCAAGGGGATTGAGCATTAGGATCAGGACAACGGTGATACCCAATGAAGCAGGCAATGCATAGTACATGGCGCACCTTCTGAAATTCGTGTTCCATCGAACCATCGCTTAGGGTGGGACAACCGCCACCGAGCGTCTGCTCGAACTTCAGAAGCTTATACTTCATTCACATTGTATTCACACAAGCATACTAATACAGTCAAAATACGTAGATATCAAAAATTCTTCAGCTTATCACGTATATTATTCGCATGCCTATGCAATATATATCTCAATTTAATACTCAATTGACAAAAATTTAAAAACCTAACTCCCGTTCCCAAAGTACACGCAGCTTCGTCCAGCCATGCCAAACCAGGGATTCCGTCCAGACTCGAGCAGTGACAACACCACGGATGCAGGTTTGTGCATCGACACGCCCTTCGGGGGTGCAATATACCCGATGTCGCGGCACCTGCATGAACAAAGTATCTTGGCGACCGGTCTCTATCTGTCCCCCATGAGCGCTCGACAGGAGCGGCCACTCAAGAGTTCTGTCGGCGTAACTGTCCAGACGGCGAATCACGCAGAGCGTGGCGGGCAGTGCCGGATTGTCAGGCAGAAAACGTGCGGGGAGGTTAACGGCCAACCGTGAAAAATTATCGCTCTCGACCAAGGCGTTTATCTCCCACTTGTCTGCAGCGGTAAGGAGCAGCAGTTCCTGCCCCTGACTCACGGTGGAACCAGGCTTGACTGTCGTATCCATACCCGTGACCACGGCGTCGCCAGGAGAGACCATGGCCAACCGGGAAATGTCATCCTGGCGCTGTCGCAAATCTGCGTAGGCAGCGCGCAACTCCTCACGCAGGATGGACAGTTCTGCCCCATGTCGCCCACTCAGGCTGGCCACTCTCACCCTCTGTTCGGCCAGAGCCAATCTAAGGCGACTGACGGTATGCTCGTGCTCCAATTCAGGACTGCGCAAGCGAACCAGAAACTGGCCGGACCGGACAGCATCGCCAATCCGAACGGCCACTTCCTCCACGCGCCCCCCCTGCGGTGCATACACATGCACTTCATTTTGGCGCTGAAGCACCGCGGGCATGGAAACCGTCCGCGGCCAAGGCATGACCAGGAGTGCAGCAAGTAGTGCAGCCAAAAAAATCAGGACTACGGGTCGCACTGCGGCGTGTTTGCGTATTGCCTGCCATGCGCGGATTTCCCGCCAGACGGGGAGGACGATGAACCAACCGATTTCCACGACCATGAGAATGGCTCCAAGCACTTTGAAAAAAAAGGTGTAAACCAGCAGAGCGATGCCCAGAAACAGAAAAAAACGGTAGAGCCAGGTGCAAACGGCATAGAGAATCATGAGACGCTGGGTGTGCGACGGAGCACTGTCAGGGCTTGGCTGATCCAGCTTGAAGATCAGGCTGCGCAATTTCCAGGTAGCCAATGCGAAGGACCTGGTCTGAAGATTTGGGACGCCCCACAAATCCATGAGCAGATAGTAGCCGTCAAAACGCATGAATGGACTGAAGTTGATGGCCAGACTAACCAGCCAGGTCACTCCGGAAAAAAGAAACAATGCGTCGCGCAGATGGCCGGGTTCAACCAGAGTCCAGAATAGTAGTGCCCATGCAGCCAGAATGAATTCCGCGCCAAGTCCGGCCAGACTGATCAGAAAACGTGCGCGATGACGGGACAACTTCCATGCTTCAGTTGCATCTGTATAAAGCATGGGGCAGCCCACGATAAAGGCCAACCCCATGGCCGAAACCCGGCAACCCTGATGAGCAGCGGTTAAAGCGTGCCCGAATTCATGCAGGGTTTTAGCCAGAGCCAGTGCCAGCAGCATGGCGATAATGCCCGAAGGAGTGAGCATGTCCGGCAGATATGATGTAAACTCCCCCCATCGCTCGGAAACAAGTGCTGCTCCACAAAGGCCCGCCAGCACGGTGAGCAGCACAAAAAGGGGGCTGAACAGCCATCTCGTGTAGGGAAGCATGGCTTGCAAAAAATGCTGCGGGTGCAGAAGTGGAATACGGACGGACAGGTAGGTGTGCAGGATTTGCTTTAACAGGCTCTGTTCCCGCCGCTGGGCCAGAGTCAGCAGATACTGCGTATCCCTGGGGCTGGATGCCTGCAAAAGCTGACTTTGGGCCAGGAAGGCGGCCAATTCTTCAACCTGTTTGGACTTGATGGGCCAGGGCGAGTCCTTCGATGCTGCCAGAGCCACAAGCTCGGGAACCCCGGCGTTCCAATGCTTGAGAATGCGAATTTCATCCTGCCCTACGGAAAAAAAACGATTGGCTGTAATGTCGTGCAAGGTCCAGCATGGCGCGCCGTTCTCACGCTGCGGCGCTGAATGAATGTCGATGTCTTCTCGTAGCGGGCGCAACAAGGTCGCGGCCTGGGTCATGCGTACTTCCCTTGCGGGTTAGGGCTCGCGTCCAATCCAGAGAAGAACATTGAGGCATAAAACTTACGCCCTATCAATGTCAGAAAGTGTTGTGCGCTCATGAAAATCACACCCCCAGCCACATGCGTGCGATAGCCAGTGGCCGGCGCAGCAGATAAAAACCCAAGGGCATTTTTTCACCGAAAATACGACCTGTGCCGAAATATCCGATGCGCATTTCCGGTACATTCTGATCGACGGAAGCCAACACTTCGTAGGCCAGTACCCCCTTGGGACTTTCTCTGGGTTGGTAGCCGATGGAGCGAACCGTAGCCTTGATTGGCGTATTAGGAGTCATGTTCAGGTAGAGATGTACCGCGTCGCCCAAACGCAGGAGGCCGGCGTCTGCGGCCGGAACCCAAACCTTGACTTCCATCCGATCGGGTTCGGCGACAGTCAGCAACCGCTCGCCCATGCCCACGGACTTTCCGGCCCAAGACGGATAATCATCCACCAGGGCGATGCCCGACCCCTGCGCCACGACATTCATGCGTGTTTTCAGTTCCGTCAGGTATGAGAGTTCCACCCTGGCTTCTTCACGCCGCACTTCCAACTCGGGCAAACGTAACACGCTATCATTCATGGACAGTGCGCCCTGCTGCGCCTGACGTACCGCTTCCTCGGCGCTGGCGAGATTCTCCCGAGCCACAAGTATCTGGTTGTCGACCTTAAGCTGTTCAAACACCACAAGCACATCTCCCGCGGCCACACTTTCAAACGGCTTCACAGCCATACTCTGCACGATGCCTTCAACGGGCGAGCGCACCACCGTGGGCTCCAACGGAACCACCTCGCCCAATCCCAATACAGCTGAAGTCACCGGCAACATACCCGCACCAAGTAAAAACAGAGTTGCGACCCAGGCGGGGCTGATCTTAAAATAACCACGCATGCGTTTGAAAAATCCAGGCCGACGCAGGGTGCGCAGCATTGCCCCCCCCAGTTTTCCCAGGCGGCGGGCCAGGGTCAGATCCTCATCGCTCCATTCCTGAGTCCGACCAAGCAGCAAATAACCCGCCAGAACACCATCCCGAAGGAAAATAGGACAGATCAGCACCTGGGCAGGAAGCCACTGAGACCATTCCCGGCTCATAGCGTGGGAGACGTCGGAGGGACGAAGAGTCCGAGGTGCGCCGGGGCTGCCCCAATCGCGCTCCAAACGACGCAGATACTGAACGCATGGGGCGTTCTTGTCCGCACCCACGATACTGGCGAAGGTCAATTCCAGATCCGAGGCATGGTCGGAGGGTAAAAATACCGCGAATTCATGCGGCAGGACCTGACGCGACTCGTTGACCAGGACAAGCAGGACTTCCCGTGCACTGCGTGCCGCCAACAGGCGGTCTTCAAGAAAATCCCTGCGGGAAATATCCAGTTTCATAGTTTCCTTTTATTGCTGCCGGGCGCTTTGCGGCAGAGTATGCCATAACGCACTTGGTCCGGTCTCCTGCAAGGCTGACCTGGAGACCGGACCAATAACAAAGGGTCAGAACCCCGGCGAGGCTTCTGAGTATTGGGCGACTGCCACTACCGAACCAGAACAACGGTTCCAGACATGCCAGGCCTGACCGCGTTCGAATCTCCGCGCAATTGGCCAAAGACTTTGATAGTTCGGTTCAGGGGATCAGCCACGGGAGCGACCTGGCGCACTGTACCGTTCACGGTGGCATTGATTTCGTAAACGTCCATGACGAAGGGTTGATCTGGTTGCACGTCCTGTGCGGCAGTGGAAGGCAACAGGAAGTGCACTTCCAGATTATCCGTGCCCACGATTTCCAGCAGAGGTTTGCCTGCGCTGACAAATTCACCCTTGCCTACGGGCAGGGAAACCACGGCTCCGGCAAAAGGAGCGAGTACGCCGCAACGCTCCACGTCGAGTTGGGCCAAAACCTTGGCCTGGGCGCAGATATCCAATTCGGCCCTGGCCTTTTCCACTTCCTGCACGCTGGCCGATTCCATGCGCGCCAAACTCTGGGTGTTATGCAACACAGCCTTGGCCAGGCGCTCCGCAGCGCCGGCCTGAGCAAGTTGAGCCTTGTATCCCCTGCAATCCAGGTCGATAAGCGTTGCTCCGGCCTTGAAGGTGTCACCTTCGCGTACGCGCAAAGTGCTGACGATGGCATCGAGTTGGCTGGAGAGCACGGCCCTGTCGCGTGCCACGACTTGCCCACGCACGGCTTCTTCGGCCAATACCGAATGAGCCAGCAAGACCAGCAGTACGACAGCGAGGATTATTCGCCATTTCACAGTGGCTGCTCCTCACTTGCGGTTGGCGCGGGTACAACAAGCACTTCCGTGATGTCACCCGGCCCCCAGAGTTTGGCATTGGCACCGGCGATGACTGCGGTCAGGTCGTTCAATTCGCGAGGCAGGGCCGAATAATCAAGGTAATCCACTCCCAAGGCGGTGAACAAATTGTTCAGGGCCTGGTAGTAACTGATGAAGGCTTCCTCGCGGTTCACGTTTCCGGTGATGGCGGACACGGCTTTCTGGATGGTATCCAGTCGCATGCCCTGCCCCTGGCTGACCTGTCGGGCCGAGAGTTCCTTCAGGCGTTCTTCGACCTCAGCCAGAGTTTTGGCCCTGCTTGCGGCCTGAGCCGCGAATTCGTGTTGCTGAGCGGCAAGGTTTACCTGCGCAAGTACGGCCATACCCATGGCCAAACCCTGAGCTTCTTCCATCTTCTGCTGCACTTGGAGCATTTTCTTCTTGGCGGGCCACTTGGCCAGGTTCATCAGGTTGTAGGCCACATGTACCGAGGCTTGCTGCCAGGTGGAATACAAATCGAAGCTGTTGGAATCATAATTGGTGGACAGATTGAAACCGATACCGGGCACCAGATCCAGGATGGCTTTTTTGGCTTCCAAAGCTGTAATTCGCTGCTGATAGCCCCATTCAAAAATTTCCGGGCGATGTGAGAACGCATAGTTTTCCATGTACTCGCGCGTCAGCTCAAGACCACGTAAGGAACCGTACCAGGTAGGTTTTTCCAGGCTCGGCAACTGGTCAGACGGCAGGTTCATAAGGGCCGCCAGCTGTACCTTGGCCAGGGACAAGCCACGTTGCAATTCTTCAAGTTGGCGGATCATCTGAAGCAGGTTCTTCTGATATGTCAGGACCTCTTCAAGCGGGCGCAGACGCTGATCTTCGATGCTCTTGGCCGTTGACAAGGCCTCTTCGGCCTGAGCCAGGGCCTTAACGATATCGTCGCGCAGATCCTGAGCCACGAGTACCTTGAAAAAAGCGGTACGCGTTTCCCCGACCAAGTCCTGGACAACCTTGCGCTGCTGTTCCTTGGCCATGAGAAAACGGTTGGCCTGCTGGTGCAGGTTGTAATAACTGACGCCCACATCCAGAATGTTCCAGGACAGGGAAAGCTGCCCCATGTGCTGATCACGGTCTTCGCTGGTAGTATAGTCCGTCGAAGTGATGCCCGTGCGCAGGTTACGACTGACGGACCCATCCCAGTTGGAGCGATGTTCGGCCTCTCCCCGGGCGGTGAGTTCCGGCAACATATCGTACATGCTCAGATCGTACTGACGCTGCTTCAAAGACACCTCGAACATTTTCACCCGGTGCTCGAGGTTGTACTTCAGCACGCGGGCAATGGCCTCGTCCAGGCTCAGGGCGACCGGAAGGGTTTCCTGGGGGGCCTGAACACGGTTTTGCAAAAACGCGGCGGCTTCCCGAGCCTCGGTGGCGGTGATGGTCTGGGGCTTGATGGCGCAGCCGGTGACCAGCAGCGCGATGCCGAACAACAGGGCGATGGTTTTCATGATGCGGGGCATGGAAAATCCTTTTCGTGATTAACGTTGTCTGAAGGTTCAAAAATCGTGTTTGGGATTACCTTATTCTTATATCAGCAGACACGAGGCCAACTGAGCCGTAAAGGAAGTCCGGGCGGGTACCGCTCCCCCCTTCATGACCTCGTGACTCTCTCCGGCAGAAGGCACGCGCACATCATGAATGTCAGCCGAACTGCCAGGCTCGTCCTTGGAGGAGCCCTGCTCATCCAGGCGCTTCTCCAAGGACAGGGCAACACTGTCCGTTTGCCCGGGCCGCGCGCTGTAGTTTTGCTCCGTGTTCCACTGACCGAGTTGCGAAGCGTCTTCGACGGAATCTTCGGTCGCGTCGCGGTCCAGATTCAACGTGATGCTGACCACCGCCTCGTTGCCCTTTTCATCCCAGAACCATACTTTCACGGTCACGCCTTCCCGGTCCAGTTCACTGGGTACTGTAACTCGCAGGGCGCGGGCATCCTGGTCAAAGCGGACCCAGAAAGGCAGAGGAGAACCATCGGACTGCCTGGCCTCGGAGCGAATCTCCGTGCCAGTGAGCACAGACAGCGCTTCAGGAGGAATGTCGACCGAGGTGTGCGGCTGATCGTCACGCCACAGGTTGATCCACTGGACGTAAGCCACTTCCAGTCGACGTGGAAATTCTGACAACTCCAAGGGTCGAGCCAGGATTCGCTGATCGAACGAAATTCCGGATTGGGAAGTCCTGACTAAGGTCAGCGGCCGATTCATACCGGCTTGTGAATCCAAAGAACCGGCTCCGGGTAAGGTGGAAACAACGGGAGTGCCTCCACCGTTGTTCGTATAGACAGGTCGAGCCACGGTGACGCTCACCACTGCCGTTTCGGTCACCCCACCACTGGTCACCGTATAGGTGAACTCGTCGGGCCCAAAATAGTCGCGGTCGGGGGTGTAGGTGACGGTGCCATCCGGGTTCACCGTCACGACGCCATGCGCCGGACCATCGCCGTTTTCCACTGACACAACCGGAATACCCTCAAAGGTGTCATTTCCGAGCACGTTGGTAATGATGGACGTATCTGCGTTGGTGCTCACGCTGTCCGCTGCGATGTCCGCCACCAGGGTAACGTTCAGGTTCACGGTCCGGATCTGAGTTTCACCGCTGGCCGCATCGGTCACGGTGTAAGTGAAGCTGTCCATCCCGTTGTAATCTGCCACCGGTGTGTAGGTGAAGGTGCCGTCGGCATTGACCATGACCATGCCGTGGCCCGGGTCCGTGGCCTTGGAAAAGCTCAGCGCGCCGCCCGAAGTGGTGGCATCGTTCCCGGCCACGCTGCCGGAAATAGTCGTATCTTCTGCACCGGAGAAACTGTCATCCGCCGCCACGAGGTCCACCACCGGGTTGACGGTGACGTTCACCGTGGCTGTTTCAGTCACGCCAGTTGGGCTGGTCACTGTGTAGGTGTAGGAATCCGCACCATGGTAGTTGGCGTTTGGCGTGTAGGTGATGGTTCCGTCACCGTTGTTGACGACCGCACCGTGCGTACCCTGCGTCACGCTGGTTATGACCGGCGTGCCTTCGAAGCTGTCATTGCTCAGCAGGTTCGTCGTGACATCGCCGTCCTCGTCCACGGTCTGGGTGTCGGCTGCGATGTCCGCCACGGCCGTGACCGTCAGATTGATGGTCTGGGTTTCCACGTTGCCGTCGTCATCGGTCACGCTCACGGTAAAGCTGTCGACTCCGTTGTAGTCCGCCGTGGGTGTGTAACTCCAGGTACCGGTCGTGGCATTGATGGTCGCCGTGCCGTGGCTCGGGCCGTCTCCCGTCTCGATGCGGAAGTTGGGCGTTGTCATGCCGTCAGCGGTATCGCTCACGGTCAGAGTGCCGGTGATATCTCCGCCATCTTCCGCGCCGCTGCCACTGGTGTTACCGCCAAAAACGGCCGGATCATTGACCTGAATGACCGTCACGTTGACTGTGGCTGTCTCGGTCACGCCACCGCTGGTTACCGTGTAGGTGTAGGAATCGCTGCCGTTGAAGTTGACATTCGGCGTGTATTTGACTGTGCCCAGTGCAGCATCGACGATTTCCACTGTGCCGTTGCTGGCCGCGCCAACAGAGGTGATGGTGCGCCCGGCGTTGTCGAAGCTGTCGTTGCCCAGCAGATTCGTCGTGACGTCCTCGTCCTCCTCCACGGTCTGGGTGTCGGCCGCGATGTCCGTCACGGCCGTGACCGTCAGATTGATGGTCTGGGTCGTCGTGTTTCCGTCATCGTCGGTAATGGTCACAACGAAGCTGTCGGAACCGTTGTAGTCGGCGTTTGGCGTATAGGTCCACGCTCCGCTGGCCGCGTCGATGCTCGCCATGCCGTTGCCAGCGGCCGTGGTCACACTGAAGATCGTGCCGTCAGTCAGGCCGTCGGCCGCGTCCGAGGCCGTCAGAGTGCCGGCGATGGCACCACCGTCCTCGACACCGGAGCCGGAGATGTCGCCGCCGATGGTGGCCGGATCATCGATCTGATTGATGGTCACGTTGACCGTGGCCGTTTCGGTCACACCGCCGCTGGTCACCGTATAGGTGTAGGAGTCGGTGCCGTTGAAGTTGGCGCCCGGCGTATATTTCACCGTCCCTGCGTTGGCGTCGACGATGGTCACCGTGCCGTTTGTTCCCTGCGTCACGCTGGATATGACCGGCGTGCCTTCGAAGCTGTCATTGCTCAGCAGGTTCGTCGTGACATCGCCGTCCTCGTCCACGGTCTGGGTGTCGGCCACGATGTCCGCCACGGCCGTGACCGTC